>CACYNZ010000035.1 GCA_902775835.1 uncultured Eubacteriales bacterium
GATACATTCCTACTTCATAGTAATATGCATTATGTGTTTCGCCGCTTTCCAGCCTGTCCTCCCGCTTTTTCAGATCATCGTCGTCAGGCGTCAGTATTTCAGCATTGGAATATAACTGCTCATAGGGGATATCCTCATGATTCAACAGATAATGAATCAAAGACAAGTGCCGGGCCAGCTGCAGGCTGTTCATGCGGGGTGTTTCGTTTATTGCACGGGAAAGATGATTTTTCATCTCTTTTGGCAGTCTCAGCACATCAAGCAGTTGATCCAACAAAACATCGGAAACGGCTGTGTTATAGACCGGCCCCAGCACGATGCTCTGATCCGTCCCATCAATTTGCACAATTCCATAGAGCGTATGCGGTGGAATGCTGCAAAAGGCAGGATTCTGCTCCGAAAGGTATACAGGCCAGCTTCCTTTGGTTTCCACATGCAGGATTTCTCCAAGAGAGGAATAGATGGATTCCTTGCCATTCAGCAATGCTGTATGTACACCGGTTGCCAAATAATAATGTCTGCAAAAGTCCGCATAGATCATGAGGTGTCCATCCTTTCCGGGCTTATCTTCACTCATCATAGCACAGAATGACAGTATTTACAATGTAGAATTGAATATTACAATCATTTGGTGAGATTCTTTGATAAACTTGCCATAACGAACAGGTACGGGGAGGCAAAGCGTATGAGTTTTCCTGAAAACTTTCTCTGGGGCGCGGCCAGCGCCGCATATCAGATCGAAGGCGCATACGATGAGGACGGCAAAGGCCAAAGCATCTGGGACGCGCTATCGGACGGGCACATCGCTCACGGCGAACATGGTCAGATCGCCTGTGATCATTATCATCGTTTCCGGGAAGACGTAGCGCTGATGAAGAAGATCGGACTGAAAGCCTATCGTTTTTCGGTCAGCTGGCCGCGTGTCGTGCCGCGGGAAGGATCGATCAACGAGAAGGGACTTCGCTTCTACAGCGAACTGGTGGATGAGCTGCTGGCAGCGGGCATCGTACCCCTTGTCACGCTGTATCACTGGGATCTGCCGCTGTGGGTACATGAAAAGGGCGGTTGGATGGCTGCCTCAGTGAGTGATGATTTTGCACAGTATGTCTCTGCGGTGGTAAAAACACTTTCAGACCGCGTAGCGCACTGGATGACCTTCAATGAGGGAACCTCCTTCATCGGCTGCGGCTATCTGCGCGGCACCCATGCGCCTTATGAAACTGTGACACCAGGATCTCCGGAAGAAGCGGAAAAAGTGCTGATTCTCAGTAAAAACCTGATGCTGGCCCATGCGAAGGCGGCCCAGGTGATCCGGAAAGAAGCCAAACGGCCGCCGCGTATTGGAATTGCGACTGACAGCACGCTGTATATGCCGGAGAGTGAGTCAGCAGAGGATATTGAAAGGGCCCGTCTGCGCACTTTCCCGGATTCGCTGGATCATTATGTGCTCAACTGGTGGATGGATCCCATCATGAAAGGCATTGCGCATCCCCGGCTGCGCGCGATGCTCAGCGACGTGGAAATGGATCTGATCCATCAGCCTCTGGATTTTCTGGGCTGGAACTGCTATCTGGCCAACAATTACAACGAAGGACCGGATGGCAGAATGGCGGCACCTCATCCGGGATTGCCCAGGACCAATATGGGCTGGCCGGTGACGCCGGACGCGCTGTACTGGGGCGTCCGTTTCATCCATGAGCGGTATGGGCTTCCCGTGATCATCACGGAAAACGGCATCGCCATCATCGACTTCAAAATGGATGACGGCTGTGTGCACGATCCCCAGCGGATCCAGTATATGAAATGGTATCTTCGGGGACTGAAGCGGGCAGTGGAGGAAGGCTGTCCGGTTGAAGGATACTGCTGCTGGTCCATCATGGACAACCTAGAATGGGCGCACGGCTTCGACAAGCGGTTTGGCCTGATCCATGTGGATTTTGAAACCCAGGAGCGCACGCTCAAGGATTCTGCATACTGGTATAAAGACCTGATTCAAACCAACGGCGAACATCTGTGAGAAGGCGCAGCATGAAACAACACATTCGCATCCACAAGGCTGAACCCAATACCGGCGCGCTGGACTATTCTCACCTGCTGGAAGCTCCGGCGGGCAAGCACGGCTTTGTCCAGGCGAGCCGGGGGCATCTGTTCTTCGAAGATGGCACCCGCGCCCGCTTCCTGGGCTTCAATGTCGCCGCCCGCTCCAACACGCCGGATCATGAGACTGCAGACAAAATGGCCGCCCGCTTTGCCAGCATGGGCGTGAACATCATCCGCCTGCATGCAGCAGACGCGCCGGTCAGCGATGAGCCCTGCAGCTGGGCCAGCTGCCGCGAGGCGCCGCTGCTGGACTATGCCCGGGGCGATGGTCGTCATTTCAATCCGGAGGGTCTGGACCGCTTCGACTATTTTGCTGCCAAACTGAAGGAAAAAGGAATTTACCTGCACATTGACCTGATCGTGGCACGGGATTTCACAGCCGGAGACGGCTTGGACTATCCCGGGGACGCGGGCTCCTGTGTCAAGCGCTTCCCCATGTACAACGAACGCATGATCGAATTGCAGCAGGAGTATGCCCGGGAACTGCTCTGCCATGTCAATCCCTATACAGGTCTGGCCCTGATTGATGATCCTGCGGTGGTCACCATCCAGATCAACAATGAAGACTCTGCCATCAAGGGCACTATGGACACCGATGCCAGGCCGGAGATACAGCCCTACCGGGACGAAGTGCAGCAGCGCTTCAACGATTTCCTGCGGATGAAGTATCACACCCGGGCAGCCCTGGCGAAGGCATGGACACACGAGGGCGTCTGCGCCTTGCGGGAGGATGAGGATCCGGCACTGGGTACGGTGCGCGGAGTGGACGGCGGCTTCTATCAGCCGGTGAACGAGCCCACAGGCGACTGGAACGGCCCGGTTTCACCTGCCCGATACGCGGATTTCATGGAGTTCGGCATTGCATCCAATCGGCGGTTCTACCAGCGGATGAAGGACTTCCTGCATGGCCTGGGTGTAAAGGTGCCCATCGTCTGCAGCAATCTGCTGGCCGGCGCTGCCGATGTATACGGTCATACCGATGGCGACCTGATGGAGAACAACAGCTATTTTAACCATCCCATCCTGCCACTGCCGGCTCCGGATACCTACATGGTAGCTGGTCCCGCGGAGTATGTTTCCACTAATCCTCTCCTCATGCAGCGGGGAATCGGCGCCATGGCCACCACGCTGCTGTCCCTGGCCTCCGTGGCCGTCGTGGCAGGTAAACCCTTCATGCTCAGCGAGTGGAACGAATACGGTGAGCATCCCTTTCATTCCACCGCGTACCTGCAGACCATCGCCTATGCTTGCCTGAATGACTGGGACGGCCTGATACTGTACAATCACCACACGTCCGAAAACTGGGATGATCAGCCTGCCGACGAGATCCGAAACGTCTTCGATGTCTATAACGATCCGGCGGTCATCTGCCAGTGGGGCTTCCTGGCGACGGTCTTCCTGAAGGGACTCATTTCCCCGGCAAAGAGCCATGCCGATGTGGTGTATACGCAGAACGACTTGAAAGCCCTGCCGAACTTCCACGCCATGCCCATGTGCTTCCTGCCCTATATCACAGGGATGCGCAATGTATTTCTGGATGGCGGTGAACAGTATCAGGGCGGTGCGGATGTCGCGCTGAACGCGGGCTTTATGAATATCGGCGATCTGTCCGGCGCGAAACACGGTATATACTATGCCTGGTCGCCCTGGCGGGATGCCCTGCGGAAATCTCTGGAGATCCACCGCCTTGCCCGCGCCGCAAAGGGCAGCCGGGAGATTACACCCGGTGTGCATCTGGGCGATGCGGCGCTGGTGTTTGACAAGATTGCCGAAGCATCTCAGGGCGGCGACTATCGATTCTTCGCTGAGATCATGACCCGGCCATGAGAGAATGGGGCACATTGCCGGAAGGCACGGGTTATGTGGCGGGCAAGCTGATTTCCGATACAAAAGAAATCGTCTTTGATCCAGATCACGCCCGCTTCAGCGTACAGTCAGAGGGCTGTGCCTGTTTCAGCGGCGCGCCGGAAAAGCTTATCCCGCTGGGAAGCCTTGTGGAGGTGCAGACGAAAAACGAACGCATTTCTTTAACCATCCACGCCACAGATGCCAACACACTTGCAGAGGGACACACTTTCATCCTGACCGCTATGGGAACCACCGGCATGGACGAAACCACCATGAACCCCGGTCCTGAATACATGCCTGGCTTCTCCCTGACCATGGTGCATTTTGCAGGCAAGCTGTATGCTGAAACACTGGAGGGCAGCATTCGTGTGAAGGCATGCACTGCCCGGCTGGAGGCGCTGAGTCCCATCGGCGAAGTGCTTGGCGAAATCCCCGGGATCATGGAAAACGAATGTGTTCGCTTTGATCTGGCAGGAAATTTGCCTGCTTTGCAGTACCGACTGACGATCGACTGAGGAGGATCATACGATGGCAAAGATTGAGTTGCTGAGCCATGGGCTGTTTGAAAAGCCCTTCATGGATTCCAGAATCAAGACCCGATCAGTAACGAGAAAAGAGCGTATTCTGGGGCATTTGGTGGGGCCGCTGGGGCTGATATTCGTTGTCAACACGATTGCCGGCATCGTGGAGAAGTTCTTTACGCAGCAGGCTGGTGCGTTCTATGGTACGGAGAACGTGCAGATGATCCAGGCTCTTGGTGGCCGCTATGAGGTGGTCATGACCATCGCGAAGCTTCTGGCGGTGTTGATGGGGCTGTTCACAGGCTGGCTGATCCAGCACACGAAATCCCGGCAGGGACGCTTCCGCCCGTGGCACCTGATCTTCGGGTTTATCTCCATCATCATTGGCTGTCTGATCTTCCTCTTTGCCGGGGACAAAAGCCTTGGCAACAATTACTGGCTCTATTTTTTCTTCCTGGTGATCTGCTATCACACGGTGGGCAGCACCTTCTTCTACCTGTTCCGTGACAATATCGTCTCCATTTCCACCCGCGACCCTGGGGCAAAGGCAAACATCAAGTTCATCCGACAGGTGAGCTGGACGCTGGTCTCCGGCATCGTGGTAGGTATGCTGGTCAATATGGTAGTGCTGCCCATGTGGCTGGATCACGACATAACCGGTTATCCCAAGCTGATGATCATTCTGTCCATCTGCGCCATTCCACTGCTGCTGATGGAATACTTCTACACCAAGGAACGCGTGATCGAGGATGTAGCGGCCACCGTCGGTGCGGAGAAGGAAAACAACATTCCCGTCCGTGATCAGCTGCGCGCGCTGCTGCACAACAAGTATTTCATGCTCTTCACGATCCTGGTGACCGTGGGCGGCATCGTGGACAACTTCAAGGGCGGTAACGTTCAGTATTTCTATATCAAGTATATCCTGGGCGGCGAGAGCAACCCCATGATGTACACCCTTTACCAGGTGGTCACAGGCGTGCCCCTGGGGATCGGGGCTATCGCCATCTATCCGTTGGCCAAAAAGTTCAGTATCCGGAACGTGGCCATCGTGGGTTATGCCATGGTACTGACCGGCGCGACGCTGGGCTGGCTGTTCCCAGACAATCTGCCTATTGCCATGGCGGCCGGATTCATTCGCCAGGCCGGCATGCTGCCTAACAACTATATCGTCGCGACGCTGCTGTGCTATGCTTTTGACAGCGTGGAATTCAAGTCGGGGCTGCGTCTGGAAGGTCTGATGGGCGTTGCTATCATCGGGGCGATCCAGTCGCTGATCTACGCGCCATTCGCCGGCGGCTTCGAGTCTACCATCCTGGGAATGGGCTTTGTGGATGTCAACGGCGTGACGCCCAACACACAGGTGCTGTCTTTCTTCACCACAGCGTTCTACGCTTTCGATGTGCTGCTCGCCGTGGCCAACCTGGCGCTGCTGCCATTCATCGACGTGGAGAAACACCTGCCCGAGATGACCGCGGAGCTGACCCGCCGCCGGAAGGAAGCTGTGCTGGCCCGGGGCGAGGAATGGATAGAACCGGAAGAGCAGGAACGGATTGAGCATGAAGCACTTCTGGCTGAAGAAGAAGCCAATCGCATTGCGGACCTGAAGGAAAAATGCCGCCGTAAGGGTTTGGACTTTGATGCGGAGAACCGAAAGGTGCTTGTCAGGCGAGCTCGCTCAGCGGAGAAAAAGTGGAAGAAAGCAAAAAAATGACAGGATCGCATGCCCAATCATGAGGACAGCCGATGCGCAGAAGCGGGCGGAAGTCCTGCTTCGGTAACGTTTCCATTTATCTGCCCATCGTCATTAACCTTGTAATGTTCTTGATTTTCACCATATTTGACCTGGAGCAGAAGCTGCCCCAGCTTCAGAAAGAGATCGCTGAACGTAGAGCGAAGCAGGCTTGACGATCATCAGCCTGACGATGGAGCAGAATGGTGATGTGCTGAAATTTGCAATTCAGTCCGTAATATTACAATATTTAGGACAAACAAAAAAATATAATCGTAGTCAGAAGGGGTGGTCAGGCAAGCGCGCACAGCTGCCCCAAAATAAGAAAAGGAGATGCAAATCCATGAAGAACAATCGACTGTACAAGGCTCTCGTATGCGTGCTGGCGCTGGTGCTGCTGGTTTCCGGCATGACCTTCGCCTGGGCGGAGGAACCCGTTGTGAAGCTGAGAATCTGGGGCTTTGGTTATACTGCCACCTCGGAGGACTGTGAAGCTGTGGCTGAAGCAGTCAGTGAGATCACGCGTGAGAGGATCGGGGTTGAAGTCGAACTCGTTCGCAGCAGCGACGGGGAGAAGCTGAATCTGGCGCTCAATTCCGGTGAGCAACTGGATCTGGTGAACTATCATACCTACGCCGGCGGTCTGAACACGCTGGTGACCAACGGCATTGCGATGCCCATTGGCGATCTAGCCCGTCAGTATGCCCCTGAAGCCCTGGAGCTTGTGGGCGAGGACATGCTGGTGTTTGGCAAAGTGGACGGCGAGCTGTACTCCATCCCCAGCCTAAAGGACTTTGCCACTGCCTACGGTGTGGCCATGCGTCTGGATGTGCTGGAGGATCTGGGAATTGACCCCTCCACCATCAAGACGATTGATGATGTGCATGATGTGTTTGTGAAGGTCAAGGAAGAGCGTCCGGAACTGTATCCCATTGTGCCCACTTGGGGCGGCGGCGGAATGCAGAAGACCTTCGCCTTCGACTGCCTGGGCACTGGCTTCTGGGATGCCTGCGGCGTGCTGGAGAATGTGTTTGACGACAGCACCACGGTTGTCAACCTGTATGAGACTGATTCTTATCGCAACTTCTGCGAAATGATGTACGCTTGGAATCAGGAAGGCCTGGTAATGCCCGATGCGACGACCTACAATGAGTCCAATGCCTGCGAAACCATTGGCTTTGCGGACTTCGAGAATGTCAAGCCTGGCAAGGAGAAGGAACTCCGCAACGGCTGGAAGCATGAGGGGATTCTGATTCCTCTGGTGGAGGGTTATATGTCTTCCGACGCGGGTGGCAGCTCCTTCTTCATCCCCGAGGTGTGCGAACATCCCGACAAGGCCATGCAGCTGCTGAACCTGATGTTTACCGATCCTGAGATTTCCAATCTGTTCGTCAATGGCATCGAGGGCCGCAACTACGAGTACACCGACGATTCCCGCCAGGTGATTCGCAGCCTGCCCGACAATACTTATGATTCTCAGGACTGGGCCTGGCCGAATGGGCGTCTGACTCCGGTCTATGAAGGCGACGATCTGGACAAGTGGGAGCAGTTGGCGACCTTCTGCGACGAGGCCCATAAGAGCCCGGCGCTGGGTTTCCGGTTTGACAATACCATGGTGCTCAATGAACTGACTGCCTGCAGCAATGTTATCAGCAAATACGACGTTGGCCTGCGCTGGGGCGTTCTGAACCCTGAGGAAACATTGCCTCAGTTCATCAGTGAGCTGAAAGCTGCGGGCATTGACACGATTATTGCCGAGAAGCAGGCTCAACTGGATGCTTTCCTAGCGAATAAGTAATACAAAGACTTAGCTTACTGCTCCCGGAAGTCCAAACATTGGGCTTCCGGGAGTCTTATAAGAACGCCATAACACAATAGCGGCAAAGGAGTATGTTTATGCCGAAAGTTTGGAGAAAAATCTGGCGATGCTGGCCAATGTACCTGATGCTGTTGCCAGGAACCGTCTATCTCATCATTAACAACTACATCCCCATGGCGGGCATTGTTGTGGCGTTTAAGCAGTACAATGTACGCAAAGGTATATGGGGCAGTCCATGGATTGGATTCAAGAACTTTCAATTCCTGTTCAGGACCAATGATGCCTGGATGATTACCCGGAATACCATCCTGTACAATCTGGCATTCATCGTGCTGGACGCAGTACTGGCGATTGCGATTGCTATCATACTTTCAGAAATCCATAACCAGCGCAGCCGGCAGGTTTACCAGACAGTTATTCTGATTCCCTTTCTGATCTCCATGGTGGCTGTCAGTTACCTTGTGTTCGCTTTTCTCAGCAATGGCACAGGTTTCATCAATAATTCACTGCTTCCGTTTCTGGGAAAGGGACCGATCAACTGGTACAATGAGGCCGGACACTGGCCATGGTTGCTTATGCTTGTTCATCTCTGGAAATCTCTGGGCTACAATGTCATTCTCTATTATGCCACCATTTGCGGTATTGACCGGAGTCTGTACGAAGCAGCTGTGGTGGACGGCGCAACCTTGTGGCAGCAGATCACCAACATTACGCTGCCCTGTCTGAAGCCGACCATCATTATTCTTGTGCTGATGAATCTGGGTAATATCTTCCGCTCTGATTTCGGACTGTTCTATCAAGTTCCTATGAATTCCGGCGCGTTGCTTTCCGCTACCAATACCATCGACACCTATGTCTATCGCGGGCTGATGCAGACAAACAACATCGGCATGTCCGCAGCGGCGGGAGCGTACCAGTCGGTGGTTGGCTTTACGCTGGTATTTGTTGCCAACTGGACTGTTCGTAAAATCGACCCGAGCAGCTCATTGTTCTGAGGAGGTGCCAGCATGATTCAAAAGGGTAAGGGATTTCAGGCATTTGCGCACATTCTGATGGTTTTCCTGGTGATTTGCAGTCTTGCGCCGTTTGTGCTGTTGCTCATGTCCTCATTTACAGAAGAGCAGACGCTGATGACGAACGGTTACTCCTTCTTTCCCCAAAGGTTTAGTGCATATGCATACAGCTACCTGCTGTCGGATTCCGGGGCGATGCTTCGGGCTTATGGCATTTCCTTCCTCGTGACTATCGTAGGAACGCTTTCCAACCTGACGCTGACCACGCTGTATGCTTATCCGCTGTCACGTAAAGAACTTCCGGGCCGAACCTTCTTCTCTTTTTTCCTGTTTTTTACCATGCTTTTCTCAGGAGGACTCGTGCCATCCTATATTATGTGGACGCGCACGTTTCACGTTCAGAATACGCTTTTCGCGCTGCTCATTCCCAATCTGCTTCTCAGTGCTTTCAATGTGATTATGATGCGAACCTACCTGACGAGCAACGTTCCGGAGGCAGTCATTGAGTCGGGGCGCATCGAAGGAGCCGGCGAATTCCGGATTCTTCTCTGCCTTGTGCTGCCCATGGCAAAGCCGATTCTGGCAACCGTAGCGCTTCTGGTAGGGCTGTCCTACTGGAACGACTGGGTCAATGGCCTTTACTACATCAATAATGACCGGCTCTACAGTGTGCAGGTACTGCTGACAAACATCCAGCGAAACATGGAGGCTCTGAAACAGAGCATGGCCAGCGGTGGGAATATCTCTTCCGCGCAGCTTCCGTCGGCTTCTGTTCGCATGGCGATCACGGTGTTGGGTGTATTGCCGATTATGGTGATCTATCCGTTCCTGCAGAAATATTTTGTCAGAGGTATTACCATAGGTGCTGTCAAGGGATAACATAATGGTGGGAGAAAATATGATGGATAGCAGAAATCAAGTCACAGCCCCTGAAACACAGGCAAGGGAGCTGCTTTCGCAGCTGACTCTGGATGAAAAGATGGCTCAGTTAGGTTGCATCTTTCCCTTTAATGGTGGCGAGCATGATTACGAGGATATCTCCCGTCAGACCCGATGGGGCATCGGTCAGGTCAGCACACTGGAAATGCGGCGAATGGAAACGCTGGAAGAAGTCGCTGCCTGGCAGCGGAAGGTGCAGCGGATCATCATGGAGAACAGTCCGCATCATATCCCGGCCATCTTCCACATGGAGGGCATTTGCGGCCCGTTTATTCAGGACAGCGCATCCTTTCCATCCGGCATCGCCCGTGGCGCAAGCTTTGATGTGGGCCTTGAGCGGCAGATCGGCAGGATCGTCAGCCGCCAGGAAGCTGCCTGCGGCATCACACAGGTGTTTGCGCCTGTGCTGGATGTTGCACGCGATCCCCGCATGGGACGCTACGCGGAGCCCTACGGCGAGGACCCCGCTCTCGCGGCGGCTATGGGCGCTGCTTATACAAAGGGCGTGCAGGAAACCGAAACAGCCGGACGCAGACCGGAGAGCACCGTCAAGCATTTTCTGGCCTTCCACAACTCCCAGGGTGGTATTCACGGTGCGAACAGCGACACGCCTCCGAGACTGCTGCGGGAAGTCTATGCCAAGCCTTTCCAGGCGGCCATCACCGAGGCGGGACTCAAATGCGTCATGCCCTGCTACAATGTGCTGGATGGAGAACCCGTTTCCTGCTCCGAAGCGATCCTGAATGATCTGCTGCGGGAAGAGATGGGCTTTGAAGGAACCTGTATCAGCGACTACGGTGCGATCAGCAACGCCCACAGTGTACAGCATGTGGGTGAAACACTGGAGCAAGCCGCACAGTTGAGCATGGAAGCCGGCATGGATGTGGAACTGCCCAGCGTTGCAGGCTTTGGCGAGGCATTAAAACGGCGCTTTGAGACAGGCGAAGCAGAGATCGCCGTGCTGGATCGTGCGGTGCTGCGGGTGCTGACGGCCAAATTCCGAATGGGTCTGTTCGATCATCCCTTCGCCTTGGAAGGCGAAGCGCTCCGCAGCGCATTTCAGGATGGGACAGAAAAAGCAGTCAGCCTGCAATCCGCCAGGGAATCCCTGGTGCTGCTTAAAAACGATGGGGTACTGCCGCTGAAAAAGCATATCCGTAAGATCGCTGTCATTGGTCCCCATGCGGACTGTGCCCGCAAGTTCTTCGGGGGCTATACACACCTGTGCATGATGGAATCCACCTATGCGGTGGCAAATTCCATCGCGGGCGTCAGCGGCATTCTGCAGCCGGAAGATCTGGACGTGCGGACTGTTCCCGGCACGAATATTCAGTCTGACGAGGGCGAGCTGTTCGATGCGATATTACGTCGTCAGAAACCAGACTGTCGAAGCCTGATTGAGGAGCTGCGAGTAAGGCTGCCGGAAGCAGAGATTGTCTATGCCTATGGCTATCCCATCGCGGGCAGTGACCGGAGTGGCTTTGCGGAAGCGCTGGAGGCCGCCAAAGGCGCAGACCTGGTTCTACTCACACTTGGTGGAAAGCATGGCACCTGCTCCATGTCCTCCATGGGCGAAGGGGTGGACGCGGCGGATATCAACCTGCCACCCTGTCAAGATGCTTTTATCGCGGAAGTCTCCAAACTGCGCTTGCCCATGGTCGGCATCCATCTCGACGGACGGCCTATTTCCAGCGATACGGCGGATCATACACTGAATGCCATTCTGGAGGCCTGGAGCCCTGCCGAGTGCGGTGCGGAAGCTATTGTGGATGTGCTGCTGGGCACGTACAACCCGGGTGGGAAGCTGCCCGTCAGTGTGGCTCGCAGCGCCGGGCAGATCCCGATCGTCTACAATCATCCTTATGGGTCGGCCTGGCATCAGGAGGGCAGCATTGGCTTTGTCAATTATGTGGACATGCCCCACACGCCGCGCTATCCCTTTGGGCATGGTCTGTCCTATACGTCTTTTACCTATGAAAATCTGACTGTATCAAATACGGAAGTCGCACCGGATGGTTCCGTTGTCATTTCCTGCAGCATCCAAAACACCGGCATTTGTGTCGGCACGGAAGTCGTACAGCTATACATCCGGGACGAACAGGCCAGCATGACCCGCCCGGTGAAGGAACTGGCAGGTTTCTGCCGGATAAGTCTGGAACCAGGCGAAAAAAAGAAGGTGTCGTTTGTTCTGAATGTGTCGCAGACCGCTTTCCTGGACCGGCAAATGCGCTGGAAGGTCGAAAAAGGCCGGATCGAGGTGCAGATCGGCGCGTCCTCGGAGGACATCCGCCTGCGCGGATCGTTCCTGATCACGGGTGACGCATGGATTGACGGAAAAATGAGAGCGTTCTGCACCCTGGGAAAGGTGATGCAGCCGGATGCTCAATGAATTGACTCATTGAGCAGGCTTGATCATTCAGCCAATATCTACCCTGTCATGCTGTCCAGAGGGTTGGTGACTATGTTCCACTTCACCATTACATCACTGACAAAGTGGTAGTTCATCTCCCACCTCAATTTGAGTGTTGAGTGATCCAGTGCTTGTGAACCATGGCTTTGTTCACGTTTCAGCTTGTTCTTCATAGGTGGTAGTTGACCTTCCGCCTCAAATTGAGCGAAGAGCGACAAAATGGCCCAAAACCTTGGTTTTGTTCACATTTCAGCTTGTTCTTAATAAGCGAACGATCTACTAACGAAAACCTTATAATGAAGACGCTGAAAAATGGCTTAAAATAAGCACTTCTCAGCGTCTTCTTTTGATTAGAAGATGGATTTTGGAGGAGGATTGCTAATCATTCTGCAAATTCCGTCCGCTTTCGTTGAAAAAACCACTATTTTCGGCTTTCCGCATATGCGGCGGACGGTCAGTCGGCCGTGAAGTCATTCGTAAATCAGCGACAATAAATGGAGCAGATCACCTATCTCGTGGTCTGCTCCATTTCTTTACGATTCTATCTGGATACTCTTTCGGAATTTGTCCGGCGTGACCCCGTACATTTCCTTAAAACCGCGGATAAACTGGCGGGTGTCTTTATAGCCGATCTCATCACAGATCTGATTCAGTTTCCAGTTTTTCGTTTTTAGCAGCTCTGCTGCCTTTCGGAGCTTAAAATCTTTGACCGTCTCTGAGAAAGACCGCCCGGCCTGCTCCTGAAACATGCGGCTTAAATAGGATTGATTGTAATGGAACTCTGCAGCCAGATCGTGGAGCGTGATCGTGCGATAGTGATTGTACATGTAGTTGACCATATCAAGCAGCCTTTTATCCCTGAGAGCAATGCTGTATAGTGGCTGCATCGTGTCCATATAACGCTGAAGAATATAGGTGATCAGAGCGTTTGCTGTCGATTCCATCAGTTCGTTTCGATAAGGAAGGCTAAGCTTTTGCTGCTCATACAGAAAAAGAAGCATGCTTTCTGCAGCAGGGTCTTCACCGCAATGAAAACTGATCGGATAGATCATGGACGGTAAATGCGGAATGCTCATCTTCACGAAGTGGCTGAGCCTGATTTTCATGGTAAGACACAGCGAGTCGCCGACAGCAATGAGCTGGTGTCTGGTCGGAACCGGGATGAGAATAAAGCTGCCTTCCTGCTGGATTACCTCGTTTTCACCGACTCGATGAATGCAACTGCCTCTGAGCACATAAGCGCATTCGATAAACTCGTGGGAGTGGGCAGGTATTTCAATGTAACGGAGCAGCTTTTCTATGGCAACGTTCATGTCAGACGGCATGAAATCCGCCTCCGTCAGGCCGATATTCCCATATCTTTCGTGGAAAGAGGCGACAATCTGTCCCTGCTCCCGAAGAGCAGGCGGGTCATTGATGGCTTCCAGGGTATGCCGGTCGGTTCCATGCATCATTAGATATAAATACTGACCGTGCCGGAGCATGGTTCCTGTTCTGCGGAAGGAATCAAATCCTGCCTTCTCATACGGATCCAGACGAGACAACTCCCGAATCAGATGATTGAAGTTTGCCAAGGTGTCCCTCCGTTCTTTCCCATCCTTGCTTCTTGCATTTTCTCTATTGTATCTTCTGGAAAGGTAAAATTCAACCTATCAAAAGCGTAAAATGGCGGTATTTTTTTGTTTTCTATTATGCCTAAAATAGAATACAGACAGTAAGTGTACGAACCGGGAAATCGTTGGAATTCGCGGAGGTGCAGATATGGGAAAGCTCATCAACGATCTCAAATGTAAGGCAGTGCAAAAAGCGGTTTACGCAAAGCTCTACAAGGGACATAAGCCCAACGAATGGGAACCGTGGAACGCTCCGGAAGTGAAAACGCTGGAAAACGGCATGGTTTGCCGCAGCGACGTCAAATACGGCGAAACCTATCCCAACAGCTTCGCGGACATCTGGTACCCGGATGACAGCGGGAAAAAGCGGCCTGTTGTGGTGTACTTTCACGGTGGCGGATTTATCTTCGGCAACAAGTCCGCTGGCGACCCGCTGCAAACCGGTGGCGGCGGTGTGGGAAAACTGGAAGCCATCGTGAAAGCAGCGTATATTCTCGTGAATGCGGATTACGCGCTGGCGCCTGAGTATCGTTTTCCAGTCCCCATCCGGCAGTGCGATGAACTGCTGCGTTACCTGATATCTCATGAAGAGGAACTTCATCTGGACATGTCTCATGTTTGTCTTTCCGGAGGAAGCGCCGGAGCCAATATGACAGTAATCTATGCTGCCTGTGTCTGCAATCCCGACTACGCCGGCATGCTTGGTGTCAATCCCGCTATGACACAGGAAAACCTGAAGGTCCTGGCCATCGACGAAGCCGCACTGGACGCCAGCGTATTTGACAGCAATATGTACGCAATGCTTGGCTGCGCTACGGGGGCAAAACGCAACACGCCGGAGGCGGTTGGCATCATCAACGCAAAGAACTTTATTTGTGACACATTCATTCCCAGCTGGATCAACGCATCGAATGAGCCAAATGATGAATCTGGCTATTTCATCACAGAAGGACGCGGCCTCAAAAAAAAGCTGGATGAGATCGGTGTACCCAATGATCTGGTCTTCTTCCCTGGCGCAAAGCTGCCTCACGGTTATATGGACCAAATGGATCATGAGCCACATGCCAAAGAAGCCTTTGAGAGGATGATGGCGTTTATTCAAAAGTACATTTAAAGGAGGATACGGCGATGGCAAAGAAAGAACATGTCAACAAGCATCCAGACTGGCGGCTCAGCGCACGGGAGCGATTCAATTACTACCTCTCCGACAGCGGCAGACTGTTCGGCACCTCTGTGTTTCAGACCTTCATGACCGCGTTCCTGGCCCTTCGGGGTGTCAATCTGACAGTGCTGGCCAGTGTGCTGCTGGTGCTCAAGCTGATTGACGCAGTGGATGATGTGGTCTTCGGCTACCTGATCGATAAGCTCAAGATCACGGAATGGAAGGCGTTTCGCAAGCTGACCGGCGAGGGCAAGTATCTGCCCTGGTTCCGGCTGACCTTCTTCCTGTTCCCGCTGTTCACAATCGTTTTCTATCTGATGCCCTCAACGCTGTCTGTCGGCGCGAAGATTGCCTGGTTTGTGGTAAGCTATCTGCTTTATGACTTCTCCTGCACCCTCAATGAGGTGCCCATGAATTCCCTGGTGATGACCCTAACGGACAACACAGAGGAGCGGACACACATCATCACCGTCAAGGGAATTATTACGGTTCTTGCGGCAGTGATCGTAGGCGTCGCCTTGAACTTCCTTGTGGATCCGGTGGTCGGCCCGGGCTTCAGCTTTACCTCTGTCTCCATTGGGGCCATGATCATCTGCACCGCAATCATGATCCCACTGGTACGGAACGGCAAGGAATACAACACGGAACTGAAAAATGTAGAAGAAGAAAACCAGCACGAGGGCTATACGCTGCGGGACATGTGGAACTGCGTGAAAACCAACAAGTACATGATGGTCTACCTGGTTTCCATGCTGATTGCGGGCGTTACCGCGACATCCTCCGCCGTTGCCTCTCTGATTTCTTTCTATCTTTTTGATGGTAAGACGATGATCACCTCGTTGCCGGTCCTGATTGCCTTTATTCCCGGACTTCTTATCAATACGCAAGCCGACAAAATCTCAAAACGTTTTGGCCGCCGGAATTCTCTG
>CACYNZ010000036.1:0-2020 GCA_902775835.1 uncultured Eubacteriales bacterium
TGCAGGCAGAGTCGAAGCCGATGGTATAGTTGGTGCATCCGACGTCGTTATCAATGGTTGCAGGAATGCCCACCACCGGAACACCCAGGCGGGACAGTTCCAGAGCACCGCGGAAGGTGCCGTCGCCGCCGATGGCCACGATGCCGTCCAGGCCGAGCATCTTGCAGGTGATCACAGCCTTCTGCCGGCCTTCATCCGTCATGAACTCTTCGCTTCTGGCGGTGTAGAGAATGGTGCCACCGCGGGAAAGGAGATGGCCGACGCTCTCACGGGACAGCGGCATGAAGTCACAGTTGATGAGGCCCTGCCAGCCACGCCGGATACCAACGCACTCCATATCATTTGCCACAGCGGTACGCACAACGGCACGCACAGCCGCGTTCATGCCGGGGGCATCGCCGCCGCTTGTCAAAACACCGATTCTTTTGAAGTTATTCATGTTGAATCCTCTCCTTTTTTCTCAAAAACTCCACCATGTCAGACATAAGCCGAGTTTCAATCTGTTTACTGGTCCGCCGCTGGAAACAGCCTTGTGCCTGCGCACAATACCATTCCCCGGCACATTCTTTTTCGATACCTGTTTTTTCATTCCTGCATGAAATTTCGTTTTTCTTTGTGCATTTTTCAGGCTTTCATGATGAAGCCTTATCCCGCCTCCGCCCTGCCTTTCCCGGCCAGATAGACATTGTAGCAGACAATGGTGCACACCACAATCACGGATCCGATCACAGAGAGCGTTGACACGGATTCACCATAGAATGCCGCCACCAGCAGCGGGTTCAGGATCGGCTCCATGCCGGTGATCAGGCTGGCCGTCACCGGCGGCGTGTGCTGAATGCCAATGGAGAACAGGATGTATGCCCCGCCGACCTGTACAATGCCCAGTGCCGCCAGCGCAGTCAGGGTCGGCATGGAAAAGTCTGTTTCCCGCATGCACAGTGGCGTGAAGATCACGCCTGCCGCAAGCTGTCCGAGAAAGCAGGATGATATGGCATCCGCCTTTTTGCCGGTATTCATCATGAATACGCCGGCATAGCAGATACCCGACAGGACGGCGGTCACATTTCCCAGAAGGTTTCCCGCCTGGATTCCGTCCACGAAAAACAGCACAACGCCCAGCAGCACCAGAAAGCATGTGATCAGGTCAGCACGTCCCGGCTTCTGATGATAGATCGCTGCCATGAACAGGATCACAAACACCGGAGCCGTGAACTGCAGCACAATGGCATTGGCCGCGGTCGTGAGTTTGTTGGACAGTGCAAAAAGTGTGGTGACGCCGATCAGGGACAGAGCCCCGATGCACACGCGCCTGCTGAACACGATCCGGTGATGGGTGATCAGCAGGTACAGCCCGATCACCGCTGACCCGATCAGGTTGCGCGCGCCGTTGATGGCCAGCGCCGACCAGGGAATCAGCTTGATGAACAGTCCGCCCGTGCTGAAACAGGCGGATGCCAGCAGAACAGCAATGACAGAACTGCGCTTGTTTTTCATATCCTTCACCCGAAATCCTGATAGTATGGCTTTCCTCTTGTGCACGAAAGCGCCGATTCCAGGAAATTATAGAGTCTGACCCTGCGCGCGTCAAGAAAACATACAGCCACTGGAATGCACCTGCAGGCCAGCCGGATCCCGCCCGGGCATGGGACGCAGTCATATTTGCTGGCGGATGCCGCAGTTTTGTGTTTCCGTTTTTTCAGATTCATGCTATCATTAACCATAGACTTTGTATGAAAAAACGGGATCATGAGAAATCCGTATTTACGGACTTCCTCACTGACCGTATGCAGGAGAAGAAAGAGACATGATTTCAGCAAAAGCAGATTTTGAAACATTCCTCAAGGGAGAAGTAAACAAGGTAAAAGGCGTCTATTTTCCTGTCAAGTCTTCCTATCTCCGCCAGATTATCGGCAAGAAAGTCCCCATCACCAAGCTGCATCCAAATCCAAGCGATGAGTTCTGCAATCCGGAGATCGGACCGAACTATGAGATTATTTCCAGGTACGAAGCTGACTTCCGC
>CACYNZ010000036.1:2105-18076 GCA_902775835.1 uncultured Eubacteriales bacterium
CACCGGATGGATACCTCATTCTGAACGGGCATCACCGCTGGGCAGCCGCACTGCGTGCCGGGATTACGCATGTGATCATCTCCATTGTGAACCTGACCCAGGAAAAGGATATCGAGCGAATGCTCAAGGCCAGCAGTGCGCGGCAGCGCGTCTCCCTGGACCTGGATGAAGTCGTTTTCGTTTCCGGGAATGACGTTCCCATGGAAAAACCGCTGGGCTTTCCGTGGAGCAGGCTTTACAAGGAACGTGTGCGCTTCGGCCTTCCTGCCCTGTTCTACACGCTGAACACGAAGGAATATGACATCTGGGTCTACACATCCAAGTATTATTCCTACGACTATCTCAGACACTTCTTCCGGCACAGCCATCTTCCTGTTTCAGGCATTGTGACCGGTGCCGGCAGAAACAATTCGGATCCCAAGACCGCAGAGGCTATCCGGAAGCAGTTTGAGGTCAAGTACACCACCAACGTGCACATTGACAGCAAGATGGTCGTCCGCACATCCCGCGATTCCGCACAGTATGAGGACTATCCGCTGAGCGGATCTCCTGATACGTGGTCCCGGGAAGTCCTGGAAATCGTCGAAGGGTGGCATCATCATGGGTAAGGAATCCTATGCTGAAAAAATGCGCGTTTCCTTCGATCTGGACGAAGTGCTCTTTGTCTCGCCGGAAACGCACAAGACCGAGCCTCCGCTCCGCTTTCCCCTGAACCGGATCTACAAGGAGCGTCTCCGTCTGGGGACGCCGGATCTGATTCACGCCCTGCAGAGCATGAATTATGAGGTATGGGTGTATACCTCTTCCTTCCGCTCAGACCAGTACATCGCCAGACTGTTCCGCCACTATGGCATCCGCTTTGACGGAATTGTCAACGGTACCCGCCATCTCCGGGAAGTGCAGCGTTCCAACAAGACGGTGCTTCCCCAGAAACTGCCCAACCGCTACAGAATTTCCCTGCATATCGATGATGAGGAAGCCATCTGCACCGCCGCAGGCCAGTATGGTTTCCGCGCCTACCAGCTCAACGCCCAGGACGACGACTGGAAGGAAAAAATCATCGAGACCGCAGAACATATCAAAAAACTTGAACACTTTTCCGATGCGGACACCTGATCCGCCCAGACAAAGCATGATCCCCGGGCCTTTTCCAGACCCGGGGATCATGCTTTTTATCCGGCCCAAAGGAAATGTCCGGCATGATGATGACCGCCCCTGCACAAGGGGCATCCGTGCACAGTTTCGGGATGCATCCCGGCGGAACAGGACATGCCTCACCCGGTATAGGCATCCTCAGCCGTGTTTCTGAAATTCTGCTTCTCCAGCCACGCCCGCTCCTCATCGTTTTCAGGAATGTCGATACGCTCGATCTTGAAGATCACCGGCCTTGTGCCATCATTGCAGCAGGTAATCATCATGCGGTTGTCATTGGTCCAGCCTTTCATGATCGAACCGCCCTGCAGGGCCGTATACACGTACCGGCTGACAGCATCCCACGCTTCACCGCAGAACCTGCCGTTCATCAGATGATAGAAATCATCCTGCTGCGGCGTGCGTCTGAGGAGGAAGGTGTCGCCCGGCCTGAAAAACGGACACGGGCCGGACCTGGGATCGGCCAGGTATTTTTCCTGAAGATCAGGGAAGCACTTGGTTTCCAGTACCGTTATTCTGCATTCGTACTGCATGATCTTTTCCTTTCTTTGCGGTCTTTGTAATCTCTTCATGATAGAAATAGTTGCAGATCACAGGCGATTCCCCGAAAGGCGCACGATGCTGATCGTCGTCCCGGATGTACAGCATGCCCTCCTTCTCCGCATACTTTCTGATTTCCTGATCCAGTTCAGTCCAGTAGGACCGGTCCTTTTTCGTATAGATCTCATGATACAGCCCGTCCAGTTCCGGATGATGCTCATGAATCCACTCGAGAATGCGCTTCCTGTAGTCACCCCGCAGATTCAGGTTTTCGAGCCAGACAAGGTTGCACCGTCCCCTGGCCCGCTCGATGATTTCCATCACATCCGTAATACCGGGGAAAATCGGTGAAATGAAGCAAGTCGACTGGATTCCCGCCTCATAGAACTGCCGCATGGCCTCAAACCTGCGCTCAATGCTGACTGCCCGGTCCATTTCCCGGCGGAAATTCTCATCAAGCGTATTAATGGACCAGGATACATGCGCGCTCGGAAACTGACGGATCAGATCCAGATCCCGCAGAATCAGATCCGACTTCGTGGAAATACTGACACTGATGCCCGTGTCCAGAAGCTGCTCCAGCAGAGCCCTGGTCCGCCCGTATTTCTTTTCCAGCGGCTGATACGGATCTGTCACCGAACAGAAAAAAGCTTCTTTTCCGGCGTACTTTCCAGGCTTTCTGATGGCGGGCCAGCTTTTGACATCCACAAACTCGCCCCACGCCTCCGGATGATTGGTAAAGCGCTTCATGAAGGAGGCGTAACAGTACCTGCAGGCGTGCGAACATCCCACATACGGATTGACGGCATAATCCGACACAGGCAGATTGGTCTTTGTCATGATATCCTTTACTTCAATTTCCCTGACAACCATGAAGCGTCCCCTCTCCTTCCAAATGATCCGTTCTGTACACGTTTTCCCCAGGTCACACACCGGCGGACCGTCAGCTTCCGGAAGACCGGTAAAACCTCATGGCTCCGGAAAAAAGAAGCACCATGCAGCCGTACAGGACAAATCCCGACAGCGGACTTACCCATGCCGTCCACGCCGGCCAGCCGAAGATGGGTTTTCCCAGGATATGGGAGGCCGGAACATGCATGACCAGCGCGAAAGGTGCGATGACTGTAAACAGCGTGCGCAGCGGCCTGGGAAACGCATCCACCGGATACTGGCAGGCACTGCGTCCTCCATAGGTGAGCGCATTGGCGATTTCCACGGACTTCACACTGTGAATGCACAGCACCGCCTCAGTCATGAAAAGCCCCAGAATCAGCCAGAATCCGCAGAAAATGCTCTCCGCCAGCAGAAGACCGTTCTGCCAGGACCAATGGACATGGGAAAGCCTGCTTCCGATGATCAGGCTGGCGGTGCCCACAGCGATGCAGGTAATGCGCCTTGGATCCACTGCGCTGCATAATACCTGGGTCAGAATTCCTCTCGGACGGACCAGGAATGTGTCCAGCTGCCCGGACCGGACCATGGATGGAAAGTTTCCGGTAATGCCCCGTCCAAAGCATTCCGTGAGATAGAACGTCACTGACATCAGGCCGAAAAAGAAATACAGGTCTCCGGCATTCCACTGATTCAGATGATCAAAGCGGTCCACCAGAAGTATGACCGCCATCAGCTCCCCGCCCTCCATAATCAGCTGGGCCAGGTTCTGGAGCAGGAAGGACAGAGGATACTGCATCTGGCTTTTTATAAGCATGCCCATGGATCGGATATACAGGCGCAGTGTATTCATGTGCTCACCCTCCCTGAATGATCAGCCGCCGCTGGTTCCGCCGCCAGAAACAGCACCCGGCAAAAACCAGGACCGTTGTCCATCCGGCCTGCAGAAGCAGCACGCCCGGAGCCTGTGACAGCGCATACTCTCCGGTATACAGTCGTATGGGGGCATCCAGCAGCTGCGCGTAGGGCAGAAGGGTAATGACGCGCTGCCAGCTGTCCGGATACAGGGTCAGCGGAAGCACGTTGCCGCAAAGGATCATCATCAGAAGATTCAGCATGGCCTGAAATCCCCTCTGGTCCAGCGTCCGCATGGTGCAGGCCATGGTAATGTTTTCCATGGCACAGACACAGCAAAGCCCCAGCATCAGCGCCAGAGCGGCTACCAGCAGAGCCGCGCCGGAGACCGGCAGACCAATTCCCCAGCCTTGCGGCAGAAGAGCTGCGACCACAAGCATGGGACATGCCCGGAGCAGGCTTCCCATCAGCTTCTGTGCCATGATGCGGGCGTAATAGAACCCGTACAGATCAAGCGGACGGCACAGATCATAGGCTATGCCGCCGGTTCGGATCTTGTCCATCAGATCCCCGTCAGAGGACAGAATCATCCGGAAAAAGGCCTGCTGCAGCCAGACATAGGTGGCCACATGGGAAAACGGCGTGTTCTGGGGCTTTCCCGCATAGAGCGTCCGATACAGCGCCACCAGAATCAGGCCGAAGAAAACCTGACAGGCGATCCCGCCCAGTGCTGCCCCCCGGTAATGCGTCTCCATGCGCAGACGCATCCTGAATATGGACAGATATGCTCTCATAGGCCCATCTCCCGATACATATCCGCGATCAGATAGTCGATATTCCGGGACTGCATGGTCAGCTCCCGTATGGGACCCGCCTGCTGAAGCAGGTTCAGAAGTTCCGAGGCGGAAATCTGTTCCTGCTCATAGGTGAGGCGAAGCATATCCCCTTCCCTCTGCATCGATACATGCTGCGGCAGCACGGGCATGCATTCGCTGCTGCCGTAGCGGACTTCCACCGTCCGTGTCCTGTCATAGCGGTGGAGAAGTTCCTGCAGGGAGCCGTCATACAGTTTCTGCCCCCGTCCCAGCACCATGACCCGTGAACAGAGAGCCGAAATGTCTTCCATGTCATGGGTGGTCAGGAGAATGGTGGTCCTGTACTCCTGATTCTCCCACTTCAGGAAATCGCGCAGTGCCAGCTTGCTGACAGCATCCAGGCCTATGGTGGGCTCGTCCAGAAACAGAATCTCCGGCTGATGCAGCAGAGAGCCGCACAGTTCAGCGCGCATGCGCTGGCCAAGGCTCATCTGCCTGAGCGGAGTCCGCAGCAGCTTTCCCAGGTTCAGCGCGTCTGCCAGTTCATCCAGTCTTTTCCGAAATGATGCATCCGGAATCCTGTAGATATCCCTGAGCAGCATGTAGCTGTCCAGAATCGGCACATCCCACCACAGCTGCATCCGCTGTCCGAACACCACGCCGATGTGCTTCACATACTTTTTCCGGTCTCTCCACGGAATTTGCCCGCCCACAATGGCAGAACCCCCGTCCGGTGTCAGAATTCCCGACAGAATTTTAACGGTGGTGGACTTGCCGGCTCCATTGGGACCGATGTATCCGATCAGCTCGCCTTTTTCAATTTCAAAGGAAACATCCTTCAGCGCCTGGACTGTTTCCTTTTCGCGGAACAGCGCGCCCTTTTCGCGTTTTTTCCGGACGACAAACTGCTTGCTCAGTCCATCTGCCCGTATATAACTGTTTTCCGACATGAGCTTCTCCTTGATTCCTGTCATGGATATGTCCAGACACATCCGGTTTCTTTTTCCGATCCGGCGTTCACGACTGTGTCCGCCCCGCCTCCTGAGAAGTGCAGCTTCCGCTATCATACAGCAAAAAAGCGCTTCTGCAAAGCACAAACTGTTTCCGCATGCTCTTTTCGTCCATTCCTGCAAAATGAAAGTGTCCGGCACCAAAGCAGCATATCACTCGATCAGAAAAAAGCTGAAAAATCTGCAAGACGGGCTTGACGAGTTAGTTAGTCTAAACTATAATGTTCAAGCGTTAGGCGATGCTAACGCACTGCCGCACAATTCCGCATGCATCAGGAGAGGAGAAGACAGATGATGCCATTAAGCTATGCGACCCCCGGGGAAGAATCAGTCATCCGCAAAATCGGAGGCAGTCCTGACGTCAAGAAGCACCTGGAAAATCTGGGCTTTGTGGCGGGAAGCACGGTAAAAATCGTTACAGCACTGGACGGAAACATCATCGTGAAAGTCAAGGAATCCCGGATTGCCATCAGCGATGAGATGGCCCGCAAAATCATGATCTGACAAGGAGGAGCAAGGATGAGCAGTTTAAGGGAAGTACCCGTGGGCGGAAAGGCAAAGGTTGTGAAAATTCACGGTGAGGGTGCCGTCAAGCGCCGGATTATGGACATGGGCATCACCAAGGGTGTGGAAATCTATGTCCGCAAGGTGGCACCGCTGGGTGATCCCATAGAGATAACCGTGCGCGGCTATGAACTGTCCCTGCGCAAGGCTGATGCTGAGAGCATTGAAGTCGAATAATTATTTGTCCATCTGTTAGCTTATACTAATTGATAACAGTCAGGAGGATCCGTATACAATGGACATCAGAATTGCACTGGCAGGCAACCCGAACAGCGGCAAGACAACCCTGTTCAACGCGCTGACCGGCTCCAACCAGTTCGTGGGAAACTGGCCCGGCGTTACCGTGGAAAAGAAAGAAGGCCGGCTGAAAAAGCACGACGGCGTGATCATCACCGATCTGCCCGGCATTTACAGTCTTTCCCCCTATACACTTGAAGAAGTGGTCGCCAGAAACTACCTGATCCATGAGCGTCCCAACGCCATCCTCAACATCATCGACGGCACCAATCTGGAACGCAATCTCTATCTGACCACCCAGCTGGTGGAACTGGGCATCCCTGTGGTGGTGGCCATCAACATGATGGACGTGGTGAAAAAGAACGGTGACAAGCTGAACACCCAGGATCTCGCAAAGCAGCTGGGCTGCAGAGTCATGGAGATCTCCGCCCTGAAGGGCACCGGTGTCCTGGAAGCAGCGGAAGCGGCCATCGAGGCCGCGCGCGGCACGAAAACCGTGCCGCAGCATACCTTCTCAGGGCCTGTGGAACACGCCCTGGCCCACATCGAGGAAGCCATTGTGCATGATCTGCCGGAAGAGCAGCAGCGCTGGTACGCCATCAAGGTGTTTGAGCGGGATGACAAGGTGCTGGAGCAGCTCAAAATCCCCGCGGAAACCATGAAGCACATTGAATCGGATATCGCAGCGGCAGAGAAGGAACTGGACGACGATGCCGAAAGCATCATCACCAACGAACGGTATGTATATATCGCCACGGTTATCAAGTCCTGCTACCGCAAGCACAATGCCGGCAGTATGACGGTTTCCGACAAGATTGACAGGGTTGTGACCAACCGCTGGCTCGGCCTGCCCATTTTCGCGCTCATCATGTTTGCCGTATACTGGATCGCCATGGTGGCCGTGGGCACCCCTGCCACCGACTGGGCAAACGATGGACTGTTCGGAGACGGATATCATCTCTTCGGAAACGGCACGGCGCAGTATGAGGAAGCTGTGGAACGCTACGGCGACAGCGATGCGATCATTGATGCGTTTGCCGAAACCTACGAAGTGGAAATCAGCGAAGAGGATCCGGCGTCTTCCCTCCAGGCGCTGGTCGCCGCTGTACCGGATGACGCCAGCGTGACCTACATCACCCAGGATGAGGAAACCCTGGAAACTGAAGAGCATCCCGGCACCACCAAGGCGGATCTTCAGGCCGCGGTGGATGAGTATGTGAGCACTGAGGAAGGATACAAATCCGACATGGGTGCCCCCGATCCCGCCGCCTACGGCACCTGGGTACCCGGCATCCCGGTGCTGGTGGAAAACGGTCTGGACAAAATCGGCGTGGCCCCCTGGCTGAAAGGTCTGATCCTGGACGGCATTGTGGCCGGTGTCGGCGCCGTACTGGGCTTTGTCCCGCAGATGCTGGTTCTGTTCTTCCTGCTTGCCTTCCTGGAGGCCTGCGGCTATATGGCCCGTATTGCCTTCGTGCTGGACCGTATTTTCCGCAAGTTCGGCCTGTCCGGCAAGTCCTTCATTCCCATGCTTATCGGCGTGGGCTGCGGCGTGCCCGGCATCATGGCTTCCCGTACGATCGAGAACGAACGCGACCGCCGCATGACCATCATGACGACAACCTTCATCCCCTGCAGTGCCAAGGTGCCCTTCATCTCCATGATTGCCGGCGCCATCTTCCACAAGTCCGCATGGGTGGCCACCAGTGCCTATTTCATCGGCATGGCCGCCATCATCATCAGCGGCATTATCCTGAAAAAGACGAAGCGCTTTGCCGGCGAGCCCGCACCCTTCGTCATGGAGCTTCCCGCCTATCACTGGCCCACACTGATGAACGTGCTCCGCTCCATGTGGGAACGCGGCTGGAGCTTTATCAAGAAGGCCGGAACCATCATTCTTCTGTCCACCATTCTGGTCTGGTTCTTCAGCCGTTTCGGCATCGTGGATGGTGCATTCCGCATGCTGGGCGAGGAAGAGCTTGAGCAGTCCATTCTGGCAATGGTCGGCAGCGCGATTGCCTGGATTTTCGCTCCTCTGGGCTTTGGTACCTGGCAGGCCACTGTGGCATCCTTCACCGGCCTGGTCGCCAAGGAAAACATTGTGGGCACCATGGGCATTCTTTACGGCGGCGTCAGCACCTATGCCAATCTGGCCGCCTCCTTTACAGGAATCGCCGCATACTCCTTCCTGGTATTCAATCTGCTCTGCGCTCCCTGCTTTGCCGCCATCGGTGCCATCAAGCGGGAAATGAACAACGCGGGCTGGACCTGGTTTGCCATCGGCTATCAGTGCGGCTTTGCCTATGCCGTCATCCTGATGATCTACCAGTTCGGCTGCCTGTTCACCGGCAATGCAAACGTGATCGGCCTGATCGCCGCCCTCGCCGTGCTCGGCGCCATGATCTACATGCTGTTCTTCAGAAAATATCAGGAAGCCACGAAGCTGACCCGAAAGGTGTGACACCATGCTTCAGGGAATCACAGATAACGCCGGAACCATCATCGTCAGTCTTGTGCTGATCGCTCTGGTAACCGGCATCATCCTGCAGCTGCGCAGGGATAAAAAGCAGGGAAAGTCCTCCTGCGGCGGAGCCTGCGGAGGCTGTCCAATGTCAGGATCCTGCCACAGGAAGCAATGATCTCAGAGAGGCGCGGACGGTCCGCGCCTCCTGTCTTTCAGGAGGAATAAGCATGATCAGAATAACCCTGGAAATTTCCGGCATGATGTGCAGCATGTGCGAAGCCCATATCAATGACGCAGTCCGCTCCGCCTTTCCGGTAAAAAAGGTGCAGTCCTCCCATAAGCGCGGAGAAACCCTCATTCTCACCGAAACACCCCTGGATATGGAAAAGCTCCGGGATGTTATCGGCGCAACAGGCTATACCCTGACAAATGCAAAGGAAGAAACCGTGGAAAGCCATTCCTTCCTCGACAGATTCAAAAAGCACTGACCGCGGCAACAGGAAGTCCTTCATGGGCTTCTTTTTCCCTGTCCGCATACCGGCACTGAAAAGGAAGCACCGTCCATCACGGACAGCACTTCCCGAATCACCGTATGATCTTTTTGTGCCTGCACTGTCTCATTAAACTCCCTCGGATTGACTGTGCACCGTCACCTCGCCGCGCAGGCTGCGCTCCATTCTGTCCCGGATTTCCTGGTCCGACAGTCCGCGGCTGAACAGATAATAGAGCTTTGCCACCGCGGCCTCTGTTGTAATATCGTATCCGCTGACCGCTCCGGCTTCCTTCAGCGTGCTTGACGTTTCATAGGCACCCAGGGAAACGGTGCCATGCGGGCACTGGGAACACACAATAATGATCGTACCGTTTTCGCTGGCCTTCCGGATGATAGGCAGCAGGGAATCCGCGTGCCTCGGGATATTTCCCGCGCCGAAGGTCTCAATGACAATGCCCTTCAGCTTTTCCGTCATGATGGAATCAAACAGTTCAAACTGAATGCCCGGGAAAACCTTGATCACGCCGATGGGAACGTTTACCAGATGCTGCAGATAGAAATTTCCCGAGCAGGCCGGGAGCAGCGCTGCATGGTTATATCGAATTTCAATCCCCGCATCCGCCAGCACGGGATAATTCGGGGATTCAAAAGCGATCAGGTCATCTGCGGAATACTTGATGGCGCGGTTGCCGCGCAGAAGCTTTCCGCCGAAATACAGGCAGACTTCATGCACCAGATCGCTGGAAGCGATCAGCATGGCTGTGATCAGATTATCCCGGGCATCATTGCGGATTTCGCACAGCGGGATCTGTGAGCCGGTCAGGATGACCGGCTTGTTGTTTTTCCGGAGCATGAAGGAAAGCGCGGAGGCCGTATACGCCATGGTATCCGTTCCGTGCAGCACGACAAAACCGTCATAGTCCGGGTAATGCAGCCGGATGATTTCCCCTATGGTGTTCCATTCCAGTACCGTAATATTGGAGGAATCCAGCAGCGGTTCCATATCCACAATGTCCCAGGCCGGCATCACCGGCGAGACAAGCTCCGGGATCTGGCGCAGAAGCGCATGAAATGCTTCCTTCTGCGGGGCATAGCCGTGCTCCGTCCGCGTCATCCCGATCGTTCCGCCGGTATAGATAATCAGAATCCGTTTTCCTGACATGGCATAATCCTTTCCGTGCGCTCTCTTGTTCAGGATTTTCCATCGGCTTCCTGTTCAGTCCGCCTTTTGATCAAGCAGCTCCATCACATCCGACAGGGAGGGCAAAATGTATGCTGCCCTTTTTCGCATCTCCTCATCCGGCGGCAGCATGTCCGGTACCATGACAGGAACCATGCCTGCCCGGTCCGCCGCAATAATGCCGTTGTATGAGTCTTCAATCACCATGCATTTTCCCGCATCCACATGCAGCTGTTCCGCCGCTTTCAGGAAAATGTCGGGTTCCGGCTTGCTCCGCTTCACCATGTCCCCGCCCACAATTGCCTGGAAACCCTCCAGAAGGCCGGCGTCCCGGATTTCGGATGTGACAATCGCGGTTCGCGTGGAGGAAGCAATGGCTGCCGGAATATGCATGCCGCCAAGCATGGCGAGCAGCTCGCGCACCCCCGGCTTCAGCGGCAGCTTTCCGTGATCGTATCTGGCATGGAAAATCTGTGACCGCTCTGCATTGTATGCATCATAGGGAAAATCCGGCCCGTAAAAGTCCAGAAAAATCTGTCTGCATGTCGCTGCATTGACGCCGATGGCTTTCATGTACGGGATATCCAGATCCCTGAATCCATATTTCTCAGCCATCTCCTGCCAGCAGTTGTACACCGCCCGCTCCGAATCGAATATCACACCGTCCATGTCAAATATGACAGCCGAAGGACGAATCATGCGCTTCTCCTCCCCTTTGCTTACCGTGATTTGCCCGTTGGCCGGCACTTCCCTGCCTGCCGCCCGGACGCATACAGGGCAAGTATAACACCTGCCCAAATACAGGCACAAGAGACGCACGGACGGAATTCACGGATGCCGCTGCCCGTTTTCCATTCCGCCTGTCCGCCTATTCCTGTTGTTTTTCGGAAAAACGGAACCGGCAGCGCAGGTGCACGCTGCCGGTTCCGCTGATGTTTCCTATACTGCTGCGTTTGCTGATTACTCTGCCTGAAGCGCTTCCAGACCCCTGCGGCCCAGCTCCATCATGCGCCGGCAGTAATCATCACTGCGTTTCTGGATATCATCCTGATACACTTCCAGCTCCGGCATGGACACCGCGAAGAAATCATAGCCCACGCGGTCAAATATATGGCGTTCACCGAAAATGATCAGCTGATGGAAGGATTTCTTGGCCTTTTCCATATCCCCGAGCGCGGCAAACGCCAGGCCCTGATAATAGATGTAATCCGACGGCTGATCGTTATAGTACCGCACAGGTTCCGGTACCTGCGACCCCTCCGTAGCCCTGACAAAGCAGGCTTTCGCCTCATCCGCGTTTCCGAGCATGCGGTTTGCGCAGCCCATCACGTACCATGCCCGGTTGTCCGGCACATTGTCCAGCTTGCCTTCACCCAGGTTCACAGGATACGCAAGCGTACGGCGAGCATATTCCATAGCCTCCTCCGGCCGGCCTTCCTCCAGGGCACACTCGGCAAGGGCAAACAGCGCTTTCTTGTATTCGTCAGCCACCTTGCCCTCTCCGCCTTCCCATACATGGAAAGTGTAATGCATCATCAGGTCCAGTGCCTTTTCATGCTGGCCGTCCAGATTGAGCAGTTTTACATACGCCAGCATCAGCGCGTACCGGTCCGGAATCAGCTCCGCATGGGCTTCCAGCAGTGCCAGACGTTCCTTCACCGAATGCTCCAGCCGGTCAAGCAGCTGCTCCTGCTCCAGCAGGAAACGGCTGTTTCCGGGCTCAAGACGGCATGCCTGTGCGATCTCTCCGGCCGCAAGGCTCCTGTCCCCATGATTGTAGCAGGCAATGGAGAGTGCACGGTGTGCGCTTGCCAGTTCCGGCATCTCACGCACTGCCGTCTGCCAGTGACAGATGGCTGCGTCATACTGTTTCCGGTCATAGAGCAGTTCACCCAGGAAATAATGCGCTTTGGGTGCCTTGGGCAGGATGGAAACCGCGTATTCCAGGATCTTCTTTTCCAGCGGCCGGTTCGGGAAGCACAGGTCCGTGGACATGCTCTCTCCCTTCTCCGCGGCGCTCCGGGCCGCGTCCGCATGGCCCATTCGGCCTTCTGCGAAGGCCAGGGCGTAATGCTTCATCGGGCCTTCAGCAGGGCATGCGCGCAGCGTGTCCGCCGCTTCCTGCCAGAATCCGAATCCCATGTATTCATAGGCCACATTCAGGTATTCCTCAATCCTACCGCCGGTGGCACGGTCAAAGGCTGACCGATCCGCACTGCGCCGCAGCAGAGAGAGATACAGCGGATCAATGGCAAGGCTTTCCTCCAGGAACCGGGCATATTCCGCGCTGTCCGGGCACAGACGTCCGAGAATGCAGGCTTTCAGAGACCGGGCCTTCATGTCATGCCAGCCGCGGAACAGGCTCTCATCCGCAAACTGCAGCGCCTTTTGCATGCTGCCCTGTCTGACACAGATGCAGGCCAGATGCTGGAAAGCCGCTCCGGCGGTTTCGGCGCTCCAGGTCGCCTTGTAGAACGCATCATAGGCTTCCTGCAGTCTGTCCAACTGTTCCAGGGCCAGACCGAGGTTGAACCAGGCTTCTCCGGAATAGGGGTTCGGATTGCGCCAGGTCTGCTTGGCAATGGCGGCACGGAAGTATTTCACGCTTTCTTCCGTCTTCGCATTCCGGAGCAGGTAAAGACCATAGGCATTATTCAGACGGATGTCCGTGGGATCCCGGCGAAGTCCCTCCAGGTAATAGTCCGAAGGCAGATACGTGGCATGCCGGTACTGTTCCAGATGCTGGCCGGCCAGGTACAGTTCCTCAAGGGACTGGATCTCTTCCGGGCTGCCCAGCACGGAAGCCGGTTCGGGAATGGGGCGGTTCTCCTTCACATACTCCGTGTACGCGCACAGCACACTGCCCTGCTCATCCCGGACTTCCACCCGATAGTCACGCAGGCCTTCCACCGTATCCACAAAGGCAGCTGCCGGGGAGAGATCGACGGTTTTCCGGTAAACTTCCACGCCGGATGACCAGGCGATCACTGAAGCATGCTTCCACGTTCCCGTGGCATAGACCTTGAGGCGTGCCCGGGCCGCCCGGTTCTCCACCCGTTCAGCGGCTTCCCTGCCATACTCGAAGGGGCTTGCCTCCACCACGCGGCCCTCTGCGTCCAGGAAGTCCACGCCCAGGACCACATCCCGGGTGGCATTGCTCACGCGGCCCACCGTCTTGTAGGGCATGAAATACTGGACAAAGTTCTTTTCTTCCTGCGGCTTGAGCCAGGCAAAGTCAGGCTGGTTGTCGCAGAACACACCGGTCATCAGTTCAATATAGGGGCCGTCCTCATCGGTGAGATTCCTGTCCCAGGTCTTTCCGAAATCGCCGCAGCCCCAGGTCCACTGCTTCTTGCCGGGGCTGATATGATGATCCGCCACATGCAGAAGCCCTGCATCCCTGCCCTCGTCAAAGTTGCCCACAAAGTCAAAGTCAGAATGCGCAGCCATATATGACGTGGGCACCCGGATACTCCTGTAGCGCGAAATATCCACGCCCGCAGAGTAATCCGCCTTGTAATACTCGCCGGTGGCGATGGGGAACGTGGAAACGGCGCGCTTGCCGTGGTCCATGACGGCATTTACGTCCGGCGGGAACACCGAGAACGTGTCGTTATTGACAGACACGGCAGGGTTTGCCCACCACAGGAAAGTCTGCGGATAATCCGTGGGATTGAACAGTCTGCCCCGGATCTCGATATAGGCACGGTCCGGGTACAGGGTCATGCTGGCATTGCCCTTGGTGCCGTGGATCCGGTCGGTTTCCCCGATCACCACAGTGGCCGATCCGTCCTCGTTCTCGTGCCAGGTGCAGTCCACGGGCATAAAGGTGGACGGCCTGTGATGCTGCGGCCAGTTGAACTCAATGCCGCCGCTGATCCAGGGACCGGCAAGCCCCACCAGCGCGGGCTTGATCACCTGATTGTAATAGACGAAATCATAGTGATTCGTTTTGTCCAGTGCGCGCTGGATGCGTCCGCCGAGCTCCGGAAGGATCATGACATACAGGTAATCGTTTTCCAGGATCACGGCCCGGTACTGCACGTCTTCCCTGGTCTCGCTGATCTTCTCGCAGATCGGCACGGGATACACCTTGCCGGTGGAACCCTGATAGGCACGCTTTTCAATAAACAGCGGATTCTTTTCCATATCTCCCGTTCTGTAGGTGGGAATGGTGACGACCTGTTCATATACCTTTGCTCTTTCCATGCTGCTCACTCCTTACAGACATATCTCATATACAGGCTGGACCCGGACATCCAGCAGCTCACCCGTGTTGGAACGCACTTCCTCATTGCGCGCTGCCATGGCCGATTCCACATTCACCTTCGCTCCTTCGCGAAGCGGCGCGATTTTCAGAACCATTTCCCTGTCAAGGCTCTCCTCATGCTCCATCAGGCCGATTTCCCACACATCGTAGTTGCAGAAATTGTCGCTGATCATCCGGTCATTCATAAACAGCATCCCGATATCTCCCCGATACCGGATCTGCAGCCGCGCGTCCTTCAGACCCTCCAGCGCACGCTCCGGCACCTTCAGCCTCCACCGGAAGGGTGCGGCCGGTGTACACTGCACCGGAATCTGCTTTTCTTCCGCGCATGTCCTGTATACACCCCAGACACCGTCGTCCTCAAGACGCTCCGCCCGGCCTTCCAGCCGGTGCGCGGGATAGCAGAAGACGCGGTTCTCCGCCTCTGTGCTTTCCAGGCGCAGCGCGCCCGCCTCGTCCTCCAGAAGCGCGGCTTCAGTCCGCACAAGGCTTCCGTCCCGGAGCAGGAACAGTGTGTCCGCCTCATGGCGGGTAAGTAGCAGGATATCCACCTGCCTGCCATCCTTTTTCACAGTGAAGCAGTTCCCTCTGCCGGACAGGTCCGCGCCGTCCTCGAACCAGAACGCGCCGTCCATGCCGTCGGGCACCATGAACACATAGGTGATCCGCTCCCCGATCACCGTGCGCAGAACGGGCTGCGCATACGCCTTCTCCAGCATGATGCCGTCCATGTCAAAATGGAACGGAAGCACGGCGTTTTCGTCCGCGGCGATGGAGATATCAAAGTCATACACGCCGCTCCGGGTTTCCACGCGCACCGGACGGTGCGTTTTCGCCGGCATGTTCCGGTGATCCTGGAAGTTATTGATGAACAGGAACCCGCTCTCCCCGTCACTGCGCACCGCATAGCGCAGCGTGTCCAGGTCCGTGGGCTCGATGGCGGAGGCACCCTCCGGAAGAACGGTCTCCATGGGCGCCAGGCGCTGTCCGAAGAAGCGCGTAAGGAAATGCATGGTCTTCAGCCGGCTGTAGCTCTCCCGCACCTGGCCGAACTCGCCCAGCGCCGCCTGATAGTCATAGCTGAGCTTCGGCACCTGGGACTCATTGAGATATGTGCCATGCCGGCCCAGAGGATTGGTTCCGCCGTGGAACATGTAATACCCCAGGAAATTGCAGCCCGAACCCAGCTTGATGTTGGCCAGCGCGTCCACGCTCCTGTACGGGTAGATAAAGCGGTAATAATAGCAGCACATCATGCCGGCGCCCATCTCACAGCAGGCATAGGGCCGGTCCTCCGGCGCATAGGGCGGGGCAAAGTCGTCTCCCCATTTCACGCCGTTGTGGTGATAGTCCTCATACACATACTCTTCGGTGGCCGGATGCTCCCCGCTGTGCGAATAGAAAATCCAGGGCCGGTAGGCATAGCCGCCCCAGAGGGGCAGCACCCGGGGAGAATAGGCCGCGCCGCCCCAGGCCGTTCCGGTAAAGAACGCAGGCCTC
>CACYNZ010000037.1 GCA_902775835.1 uncultured Eubacteriales bacterium
GTCCGACAGCATTCTGGCAACCATGATCAGCAGGTTTTCGACGCCCGGCCGCGCAATGGGCAGCACCAGGGCCAGAATCAGGCATACCCAGAAGGCTCTGGACTTCCGCATGCGGTACAGGTCCATGTGAATCAGATTACCCATTATGCTTCCCTCCCGTCACGCCAAGATAGTAGTCTTCCAGGGAAATACCGTGCTGGTAGATTTCCTGAAGCCCGATACCCGCGTTCACAATCGCCCGGGCCATGTCCGCCGAGCGGTCGATCTGTTCGCTGACCCGGATCAGGCCGTTTTCCATTTCCACCTTCTCAATCCCGAGACCGCGCAGGGCCTGCACAGCATTCTTCGCCTGATCCACGCGGATCATGACGCTCTGGCCGCTCCGTCTGTGCAGTTCGTCCGCGCTGAATTCGTCCAGCAGCGTGCCCTCATGGATAATGCCATAGGCATCCGCCACCCTGGACAGTTCGTCCAGAATATGGCTGGACACCATGATGGTAATGCCCTTCTCATCCCGCAGCCGGACCAGGGTCTCGCGCACTTCCACAATGCCCTGAGGGTCCAGGCCGTTGATAGGCTCGTCCAGAATCATGATCCGGGGATCGCCCACCAGGGCCAGCGCGATGCCCAGGCGCTGGCGCATGCCCAGGGAGTAGTTGCTCACCGCCTTTTTGGGGTCCGCGTTTTCCAGGCCCACCGTTTTCAGCAGTTCCTCCACATGCCCGCTGGGCGAAATGCCCATGCCCAGGCACTTGATCTTCAGGTTCTCATAGGCAGAGAGCCTGGGGTACAGACCCGGATGCTCAATCAGTACGCCCACATACTTGAGCATCTTTCTCATTTCCGCGCCGGTTTTGCCGAACAGGGAGTAACTGCCCCTAGTCGGCGTGGACAGACCGCTGATCATGCGCATGATCGTGGTCTTGCCAGCGCCGTTGCGGCCGATCAGGCCGTAGATCTGACCCTCACGGATATGCAGATTCACGTCCCTGGCCGCTTCCTTCTGACCATACACTTTGGTCAGGCCGCTGGTTTCCAGTATGTATTCCATAGAATTCCTTTCCTTATACCCTCATTACCGCGGGAACCGCAGCCCTTATGCCATGGCTTCCTCATGAAGCTTGCGGAATTTCGCAGACTTGCTGTCCAGCATGCTGAAAGCAGCTTCCGTGGGAATGTCGTTCATGCCGCTTTCCATATAATTGCGCAGCACGCCCACCAGAATATAGGGCCGCACAAACACGGAGTGCAGGACGCTCCACAGAATCACCGCGCACACACCGGCGCACACGAGCATGAACAGTTTCGGATCCTGGAACAGTTCCGGAACCGTTTCTTCCATGCGCACAGCGGCCTCGGCCAGTTCAGCTGCCAGACGCTCAAACGCGGCGGGCATGCGGGAGAAAATGAGATAGAACACGCCGAAGAACACACCGCCGATGGCCACCAGGGACGCAATGCCCATGCCGAACACGCGGCCCATGTTCTTCATCAGGGTCTTGCCGTGACGGAAAAACAGCACGGCGCCTTCAAGCGTGGACCTGGCGGAGTTCTGGTCCCTGCGGTAGAACACCCAGCCAAGGCAGCAGTCGCACAGATAGCCCACCATGATGCTGATGCCCGTGGAAATAATGTCCGCCACCGTGCTGCCGGTATCCCCGCCCACAGCCTTGCCGAGTTTTTCCACGCCCCGGCTCAGCTGATTGAAGATGCCGCGGATCAGGCTGGTCGCCGCGAAAAACAGCACCACCGTGCCAAAGCGCTGCTTCACCGTATTCCGGCCTTCTTCCAGCACATTGTCCGGAAGGCTGCCTTCCGAAACCGCCCGGCTCATCATGGCGATCTGGCCGGCCTTGTAGCTGTAGCTGGAGTAACGCAGAATGAACACCAGCGCCACAAGACCCAGGATCAGGCCGATGCCCAGTCCGATCAGGCCTCTGTTGGTGGTCTTTTCCGCCACCAGGAATCCGGCGCCGCCCAGGATGCCCAGCACCAGGAAGGACCCGATGTCCACAAGAAACCGCCGTATGGAGAATGTAAGGGTTTTACTGTAGATCTCTTTGTTTGTCATGGAACAGATCTCCTTTTCTCATGTATGGATACACGCCGGACCCGGAACACCCGGATGCGGCATGAATCTTTCTTCTGCTTTTCTCCTGAACGCCCGTGATTCCGGGGCCGTTCCTCTTTATACTGCTCTTTTCCCGGTTGTCCATATTGCTCTTCCCCGGATTACTTTCCGCACTGCGGCATCAATGTCATGCGCAGCGTGGTGCAGCCATAGGGACTAAGAAGCATGGACACCTTTTCCCCGATGGCATTCCCCGGCAGATCCGCGCAGACCGCGCTCTGCCCCGGATACATGTCCCAGTCCACGCGGACCATATCCACCTTCAGCTGCACCGGCGGATATTTCCGGGAAAAGGGAATATCGCTTATTTCATTTTCCACAGTCTCGGCCCGGTCCCCGGCAAAGCCGTAGCGCCACTCGCCCGCGGGCCGGATCAGATAGTCGCACCAGGGCATTTTCCGCTCCACGCCGTCTTTCACATATTCCCATGCTTCCGAAATACCGGGAACCGGAAGCGCAAAGACCAGCGGCCCTCTGCGCAGGCAGCGCAGGCCGGCGTACCCCTGGACCCACTCCGGCTGCATCTCCAGCTTCACGTCTATGGTTTCTCCGTTCTTCCAGGCACGCTTCTCCTTCCATACCGTCCCCGGCTGCACACTCTGTCCGTTGACGGCGGCCGAGCGGACCCCGCCCGGAATCCGGATCGCGAACTCAAAGCACGCGCCTTCCCCGCAGCGGATGGTATAGCGCATATTATCCCGGAAGGGATAGTCCGTATCCAGTGCAATGCTGACCGCCTGGTCCCCGATTCTTGTATGTACCTGCGAAGGCACCGGCACAGCGGAGAGAATTCCTTCCTCCGTCCGCATGAACGCGCTCATGGCCAGCTTCGGCCATCCCTGACTGAAGTTCGCCGTGCAGCAACCGAAATCGGGTTCCAGCCCGAACAGGTTCGCATCCGTCCGGTTTGTCCCGAACACCGGCGGTTCCTGCTGAATCGTGCACGAAATCTGGTTCAGCATCTGGTCGTACTGATGCGTCCACATGTCCTCGGAAATGGTAGCCGGCAGGGAATTGAACCCCAGGCTTTCCACAAGGTCCATCCAGAACGGGTTGCCCGTGATGGAAAACAGGACTTCGCAGGAATACATGGCTTCCACAATGGAGCACAGCTCCGTCCCGCGGACAGGACTTTTCCCCGCCAGACATTCGTCCCCCTGGATATGCCCGATCGGCGTGCCATGATATTTCAAAAGATCCGTATACATCTGCATGGCGAACGCGTCCGGATCCTCCCCGGTCAGGCCGGACACAACCGCCTCGCTCTTCAGGGCCATCATGAGATTCACAATATGCGTCTGATGGCGCCAGACGCCGTGCGCATCCGGTTCCTGATCATGCCAGGCACGGAACATGCTGCGCCAGGAAAACCCCTGGGCATGCATTGTCACGGCAAGCTCCTCCATCCATGGCTCCGGTCTGAGCTCCCAGAGCCACTGCAGGGGCAGCATCGCCTCGAACCAGCGGCTCTGCCCCCAGTTGAACAGCGTATGCACCTGAATATGATCGGAAAGATTCCGCATGGCCCGGTACGCGGCTTCCACCGCGCGCGCATCCCCGGAGCACTGATGATAGACCATGAGCGCCTTGCAGATCAGGATCACGGCCCAGGTATCATAGTGCGCACGTTCCTCCTTCCGGCAGGGACAGATCCACCCGTCCTCACTCTGGGCGTCCATGATCGCGTCCATATACCGCTTCGCCACTGCCTTGAGGCGCTCATCCCTGAGCAGCCAGGCCAGCGGAATCAGCCCGTCCAGCCAGTAGGGCACCCGCTCCCAGCCCTCCGCCTTTCCGCCGATCCAGGCGGAATCCCGCACGTCCGGCCACACTTCATGAAGATGCCCGCTCAGGCCCGCGGCCTGAATTTCCAGCTGTCTGCGCAGCCAGCCCCGTGGCGCCATCTCCCCCGCGGAAAAGAACCGGTACCTAGGCTCATACATTCCACGCATCGCGCTTCTCCTCTCCGAAAACACAAAGGCCGGGCATTCAGGGACTGCCCTCTCCGTTCTGTGCCATGCATGCATTTGTCCGACTGCCGGATTCCACAGACAGATTATATATGGAATCGGGAACTGTTTTCAAGGTGAATTCCTCCACCGGAAGCGCTTTGCACAAAAGAAACTTCCCGCACCGGTCCGGATGCCGTCTTCCAGGTTTGACAGTTCAGGAAAGCCGGAAGGCTGAAAAGCCCTGTTCCGCGGGCTCTTTCAGGATTTCTGCATCCACACGCATGTTGTATGGAACTTTTCACACAACTGCCATTCCATGAATCAGGGCACTGCTTCCGGCTCCCTTGCCTTCATGCCCTGTCAGGCTGCCTTCCATATGCCGCGCATATTTTTTTGCTTTTTTTCATTTTCTGCTGCCCACCTGCCCTGGTCATGCGTATCTGCAGACGTCATATGCAGAACACCAGACCTGAAAGAAAAAACATGTGCAGAAGCGGGAAAAGCTTCATGAAGAAAGAATACGAGGAGGATACAAAAATGAGCATGAGCATGAACATGAAGGACATCAATCTTGAGGAACTGAACAACGTGGAGGGCGGCGCCCGGATCATCACAAGCAGACGCGAAATCGACGAAATCTGCAGAGTCATGGCCAGAATGTGTGAACTGGGCCGGACCAATGAAGCCGGTTCCTACCTGATCTACGCGGTACCGAACGATCCGACGGCGGTCAGCCTCTTCAAGAGCGGCGGAGTCGAGGCGGGGCGGACTGATCTGATCTTCCCCGGCGGACATGACACCGGTCCCTTTTCCCTGGAAACCGAAGCAAACAGAAGATGCCATACAATGCGTCGCTGGACGCTGAAAGTCTGAGAATGCCTGCACCACAGGGTTTCTCAGACTTTTTGCTTTCTCCAGCCGCCGCAGCCGGGCTTTTTCTCGAATCCGGAATATCCCCGGGTGTGAAAATCCCGGATCCTGCTTCGGTTTTTATCTTTCAGCAGAAGATTCTTTTTCCAAAAAACCGGACTGCAGTGCAATTTACAGTGTGTCATTTTTGGTGTATAATTTGTCCAGAGTTCGCATTACGGACCCACTTTATTCAAATCCATAAGGAGGATTTCTCATGAAAAAGTATTTGAGTATGCTTTTGGCTGTCATGATGGTCCTTTCACTGTGCTCCTTCGCTTCCGCGGACAACAGTGACTACACCATCCGCATCTACTCCAACTCCAACTCCCCTGAACGCGCTGAGTGGCTCAAGGCTGCCGCCAAGGATGCCGGCTTCAATATCAGCATCGATGACAACACCGTCATTTCCGGTGACGTGAAGGCCGTTCAGGCTGCCAACGAGAACAAGGACGGAGACATTCTCTTCGGCCTGAACGAAGTCCGCTGGTCCCAGCTGGTCAACGGCGCCTATGAAAACCTGCACATCATGGACTGGACGCCTTCCTGGGCGGACAAAGTCGGCGAGTACAAGTACGACGGCAAGGCCTACGGTCTGGTCATCCAGAACATCCTCATGCTCTACCGCAATGACGAACTTGGCACCAACGGCCAGGCCCTGCACTTTGCGCACTGGGCAGACCTGATCAATTCCGGATACACCTGGTACCGTCAGGGCAAGGTCGGCGGCACCACCAACAGCAACATCAACAACGCCATGCTCTACGCCTTCACCGATCCCACCTCTCCCGCAGGCGGCATCTCCATTGAAGGCTGGAAGACGCTGTGGGCATACTGCGCCGGCGGCAACTTCACCGGCGACAGCTACGGCCTCGAGCCCCTGATCCGCGGCGATGTGCAGCTGTCCACCTTCTATTCCTCTTCCCTGTACGGCAACATTGATGCCGCTGCTGCAGCCGGCACCTATGCCAATCCTCTGCGCGGCACCCTGAACCCTGAAAACTGGGCTCTGGTGGACATCGACGACGGCACCTACTACATCGCCGAGTACCTGGGCATCCTGGACAAGGAAGGCCGCACCGAAGAACAGACCGAAATCGTCAAGGCCTTCGCCGAATGGTTCGGCTCCGCCGAGACCCAGATCGCATGGTCTGAAGAGTTTGACTCCTATCCCTGCAATACCGACGCTGTGGCTGAGCTCTATGACGAAGTGCCCGCCATCTACGCCATCAAGAACTGCTCCCTGACCAAGGTGGAAGGCACCGACATGACCTATGCGGAATATGTGGGCGCCCATGCCGCCGAATGGACCAACATCATGACCAACCTCGGCTTCTACTGGGCTGACAACAGCTCCGCTCCCGCCGAACCCGACTGGGAGAACCTGGACTGGGCTACCCTGACTCAGGCAGCCGAATAATCCGCGTATCTCTCAAGGCGGGCCCTCAAAGGGGGCTCGCCTTTTTCAGAAGCGCACCCGCAGGAGGATCCGCTTCTGCACACCTGCTCATATCCCCTGCCGGCTGTCACGGCAAGAAAGGATGTCTGTATGATTCAGCTCAAGGATATCGTCGTCAAGTTCGGAGACTTTGAAGCGCTGCACAAGATCAATGTGGATGTCAAGGAAGGCGAGTTCTTTACCTTTCTCGGGCCCAGCGGCTGCGGAAAGACCACCACGCTGCGCACCATCACCGGTTTCATCGAGCCGGTGAGCGGCACCGTGTCCATGCGCGGGCAGGACATCACCCATGTCCCGATTGAAAAGCGCAATATCGGCATTGTGTTCCAGAGCTACGCGCTTTTCCCGACCATGACCGTCTATGACAATATCGCCTTCGGCCTGAAGATCCAGAAAATGAAGAAAGCGGAAATCCAGGAAAAGGTGCTCTCCATCGCCAGAAAGGTGGACCTTTCCCCGGAACATCTGAGCAAGGCCATCTCCCATCTGTCCGGCGGCCAGCAGCAGCGCGTTGCCATCGCCCGTGCCCTGGTCAACAGCCCGGCCATCATCTGCATGGATGAGCCGCTCTCGAACCTGGACGCCAAGCTCAGGGTGCAGCTGCGAAATGAGCTCAAGAAAATGCAGCGCGAATTCGGCATCACCACCATCTATGTCACCCATGACCAGGAAGAGGCCCTGACCCTTTCCGACCGCATTGCCGTATTCAACCGGGGATACATTGAGCAGACCGGCACGCCCAACGAAATCTACAATCATTCCCAGACCGAGTTTGTGGCCAACTTCATCGGGGACATCAATCCCCTGAGCCAGGACATCGTGAAGAGCCTGAAGCTTAAGGAAAGCGATCACCACTTCATCCGTCTCGAGCGCCTGCGCGTCAACCATCCCGAAGACGACGGCGCCCTGAATCTCCCGGGCGTCATTGAGCGGCAGGAATACTACGGCCTGTACATCAAGTACTACATCCGTGTGGGCAGTCAGACCCTGAAGGTGATTGAAAAGAACGACGGCATCAATATCTACAATCCCGGCGAACAGGTCACCGTGGGCATTCATCCCAATGACATCATGTCCTATCCCGGATAACAAAGGAGGATGCTTATGCAGAACACTCTGAAACGGCATACGGGACTGGATCTGGGCAAGGTATGGAAAATCTTCGGAACCGTCCTGTTTGTCTATCTCTTTCTCGGGTTCATGGTGCTCCCGTGTCTGAACACCCTGACCTCCATCTTCACCACCAAGGATGCCGCCGGAAAAACGGATCCCCTTGCCGTGATCCGGTTCTTCTTCGCCGGCTCCATGCCGTCCTTTGTCTGGAACTCCCTGAAACTGGCTGTCTGCCTGGTGGTCACCGTCAATATCGTGGGCATCAGCATTGTGCTGCTCACGGAGTACTTTGATATCCGCGGTGCCAAAATCCTGCGCCTGGGGTACATGACCACCCTGATCTATTCCGGCGTGGCCCTGGTCACCGGCTACCAGTTCCTCTATGACTCCAACGGCATGCTCACCACCTGGCTCTGCGGGCTTTTCCCAGGCATGAACCGCCAGTGGTTCTCGGGCTTTTCCGCCGTGCTCTTCACCATGACGTTCGCCTGTACCAGCAACCATGCCCTGTTCCTGCGCAACGCCATCCGCGGCATTGACTACAATACCGTGGAAGCCGCCCGGAACATGGGCGCCAAGCCCTTCAAGGTGCTGATGAAGGTGGTCATGCCCACCCTGCTGCCCACGCTGTTCTCGCTGACGGTCATGACCTTCATCACCGGTCTGTGCGCCATGTCCGCGCCTACGCTTCTGGGCTACAACTCCATCAACCCGGAGATCGTGCGTCTGGCCGGGTCCACCGCGGCAGACGAGGCCTTCCCCCAGGCCCGTGCCGCACTTCTGTCCGTGATCCTGGCCATGTTCACCATTCTTCTCCTGAGCATTCTCAACCGCTACGAGCGCAGGGGACATTACCTGTCCGTATCCAAGACCAAGGCCAAGCTGGTGAAGCAGAAGATTCAGAATCCGGCGGCCAATATTCTGGCGCACATTTATGCCTATGTGCTTTTCCTGATCTATATGACCCCCGTGGTCATGATCGTCATCTTCTCCTTCCAGAACTGGCCGGCCGTTCGCGCCAAGGCCCTGAACTTCACGGACTGGACGCTCGGCAACTATTTCGGCACCCAGGATTACCCCTTCACCCGCTCCAGCGGCAAGGTATCCATCCGCAGGGATGCCATTTCCGGCGTGTTCGCCAATGAGAAGACCGTGGGCGGCATCCGCCTGAGCTTCATTCTCTCCGCCGTGGCCGCGGCCCTGGCCTGCGTGATTGTGGTCATCGCCGTGAACTATATCTTCAAGAACAGGAACAAGAAGCGCGCCGTTGTGGTGGAAGCCTGCCTGCTCTTCCCCTGGCTCCTGCCCACCATCCTGATCTGCTATTCCTACCGCATCTTCTTCAACGGCGATGTCTGGTATGTCTTCAATCAGAACCTGTACTTCCGGGAAAACGTGCGGATCCTGATCATCATCGCCTACACGGTGGTCAAGCTGCCGTTTGCCCTGCGCATGGTGAAGGCGGCCTTCTATGCTATTGACGATGAGCTGGAGGACGCTGCCCGGAACCTGGGTGCGTCCCAGCTGGTCACCTTCCTGCGCGTCAAGCTGCCCATTGTACTGCCCAGCGTGCTGGCCGTGTTCGCCCTGAACTTCAATGCCCTGTTCACCGAGTATGACATGGGTGCCACCTTCCAGAAGTCCGAAGGCACCACCTATGCCATGGTCATCCAGAGCATGTGCAACGAGGAGGGCCGTGACGGCATGAACATGAACGCCAGCGGCCGCCGCTGCGCGTCCACCGTGTTCATCATGCTGGTGTCCGGGCTCATCCTCTACCTTGTCTACGGCGTGGGTGCCAGAGACCTGGGCGAGCGCCTGGAAGCCCGGAAGAAATGGAAAAACCGCTTTGCGCGCCTGATGGGACGCAAGGCATGAATTATCGGAGGAAACGCATGACGGAGATTTTTGCCACCCTGGGACCTGCGTGCCAGACACGCACCATCCTCGCTTCCATGATCCGACTGGGTATGACCGGTGTCCGGCTGAATCTCAGTCATGCCACGCTCCGGGAGAGCGCCGCGCTCCTGAGCGAGTACCGAGAGGCCTGCGCCATGACCGGCGTCCGGCCCGAAATCCTGATCGATCTCCAGGGCCCATGCCAGCGGCTGGGCCCCATGCGTGCGCCGCTTACGCTGGAAAGCGGGCAGCGCGTACTTCTCTCAAGCCGGCAGACCCCCACAGGCCTGCCGGCCCTTTGTATTCCGGAAACCATCATGGAGCATCTGCGGGAACATGATGTGCTCATGATCCGGGACGGACAGATCCGCATTGCCGCCGGCGCGCCCTGCGCTGACGACCCGGGCATGCGCACAGGCACCGTCCTCACCGGCGGCCTTCTGTCCTCGCATCAGTCAGTGAAAATCCAGGACAGGGAAATCTACGGCCCGCTGCTCACCCAAAGCGACCTGGAAAGCCTGGACCTTGCCCGGGCATACGGCATCACCTCCGTCATGCAGCCCTTTGTGCGCTGCGCAGATGACCTCAGGCAGGTAAAGGCCGCCATGCGTGAGCGGAATCTTTCTCTGCGCCTTTTCGCCAAGATTGAAACGCTGACAGGGTATGCGCACCTGGAGGAGATCATGCCGGAAGCGGACACCGTGGTCATCGCCCGGGGCGATCTGGGCAACTGCGTGCCGCTCTGGGAGCTTCCGCGGCTGCAGAAGGACATCAGCCGGCGCTGCCGGAAAGCAAATGTGCCCTTTATGGTGGTCACCCAGATGCTCAAGTCCATGGAAAGCGCTCCGATACCCACCCGGGCAGAGGTTTCCGATATCTTCAATGCCGTGCTCGACGGCGCTTCCTCTGTCATGATCACCAGCGAGTCCGCCGTGGGCATGTTTCCCGAAAAAGCCGTGGAATACCTGTCCCGCACCGTCCGGGAGGCGGAAATGTATCTCACCGGTTCCGCGGCGCTGTAAAAATTCTGCGCTTTCCTGCGGAACTTTTCCCCTTATGCCGCGTCCCATCTGCTGTGAAGGCGTAAAGCCTCCAAATTTCCCCCCAGGGAACAAGGAAGTGAACACCATTATGAACACAGCCGTAGTCATGGGCGGAAGCTTCAATCCGCCGACCCGCGCGCATCTTGAGCTCATGCGCTCCGCCATGGACAGAGTGCAGGCATGCCAGGGCATCTTTGTGCCCACATCCCAGGCCGCGCTGGAAAAAAAGATGAAACGCATGAAATGCCCGCAGGACACCCTGAGCGCATCGCTCCGCCTTGATATGCTGGACAGTTTTGCCCTCCATGACAGCCGCATCTGCGTCAGCCGTCTGCGGCTTCTGAATCCGGAGTGCTCCTTTGAGTTTGAAATGCTTACGGAACTCAGGAAGGATCTGCCGGACGTCCAGCTCTATTTCGTCACCGGAAGCGACAAGCTCTACGCGCTTCCGCGCTGGCACCGCATTGATGAACTGCTCCGGGATTTCCGTATCCTGGTCGCACGCCGCGCCGACGATGACCTGGAAAAGATCCAGGAAATCCGGCCGTACCTGACCGAACACTGGGACCGGTTCACGGTCCTGGACGTACCGGATGAAATCAGCACAGTCAGCTCCAGCGCTTTCCGGGAAAAGCTGCATGAGCATGATGAAAGCGCCGAAAATCTGGTGACCCCGGAAGTCTGGGAACTGCTGCGAAGAAACGGAAGGCTTCCGTGGTGCAGCATCACGGACTTCCATGAGGAGCAGTACCGCTTCCTGAGCAACTTCTTCGAGTCCCCGGTCGAATACGGCGGACTGGTCTTCGGCAGCAGCGAAGCGGCCTTCCAGGCGCAGAAATGCATGACGGAAGAGGAAAAGAAAGCCTTTGTGGAATACGGCCCTGGAAAGAGCAAGGGCGTCGGACGTCGGGTGCCTCTGCGTCCCGACTGGGAACAGGTCAAGGTCGGCATCATGGAAGAGATTGTGCGGGCCAAGTTCACCCAGAATCCGGAACTGGCCGCGCGTCTCATGGCCACCGGAGAGAAGATCCTGGTGGAAGGCAATACCTGGGGCGATACCTGCTGGGGCGTGGATCTGCGCACCGGGCAGGGTGAAAACCATCTCGGCCGTATCCTGATGAAGGTCCGGGAAGAACTCGCCGGCAGCGGGCAGGAACGGAACTGAAAGGAGCAGGCAGTATGACGGACCTTCAGGAACGCTATGATCTCTTTGCCGCCGCGGCCTGGGTTCTCGGCCATGCCAGGCGGACCGGCATCCCGCAGCTCCCGGAGACACTTCTGTCCAAGCAGGCACCGGACTGTTCCGACGCGGAGCTTGAACAGATCACCCTTGCCGGGCAGAACGCCGGACTGAAGCTTTACCCGTTCAAAACCGGCACGCAGACACTGGCCCGGACCCGCAGGACCCTTGGCTTCCTGCACTCCATCGCCTTTGAAACCATGCTGGATGTCGGCAGCGGGCGCGGCGTGTTCCTGATTCCGTTCATGAAGGAATTCCCATGGGTGCAGGTGACAGGCCTGGACCTTCTGGAAAAGCGCGTCACCTTTCTAAGTGAGCTGGCGCAGGGCGGCTTTCCCCGGCTGTGTGCCCTGCAGGAAGATATCTGCAGGCAGCCCTTTGCGGATAACAGCTTTGATGTCATCACCATGCTGGAAGTGCTGGAGCACATTCCGGAGGTAGAAAAGGCCATTGCGTCAGCCGTGCATATGGCCCGCAGATATGTGGTGGTGACAGTGCCGTCCAAGCCGGACAGCAATCCGGAACATATTCACCTGCTGACGAAAGACCGGCTGACCCGGATGTTCTCGGACGCAGGCTGTACACGGCTGCACTTTGACGGCGTGGAAGGTCACCTGTTCATGGTGGCCGCCATTTCATGACCGTCCTGACACAGAACCGGAAAGGAGGGATCTGCATGGATCCGTACAAAATCCGCAAATATCCGCGTACCCCGCATATCCAGGGCTCCCGGCTTCAGCCCGGGGATGAGGATCTGAGCCAGATCCCTTTTGACATGATCCGCGGAAAGCATCTGGTGGTGGAAGAAAAATGCGACGGCGCCAATTCCGCCGTATCCTTCGGCGCGGACGGCCAGCTTCTTCTCCAGAGCCGCGGGCATTATCTCACCGGCGGCTACCGGGAGCGCCATTACAACCTCATGAAGCAATGGGCCAATGCGCACCGGGACGCCTTCTACTCCCTGCTCGGCAGGCGGTACATCATGTACGGCGAGTGGGTCTATGCCAAGCATACCGTCTACTATGACGCGCTTCCCCACTATTTTCTGGAGTTTGACATACTCGACCGGGAAACAGGCATATTCCTGGACACGCCCACACGACAGGCAATGCTCAGGGATCTGCCCGTCACTTCCGTGCCCGTGCTCGGGAGCGGCACCTGGCAGACCCTGGAGGAACTGCTCCGGCTGCTGGGGCCTTCCCGCTACATCACCGGAGACCAGCGCCGGCATCTGTATGACACCGCCTCTGCCCTCGGTCTGGACGCGGAAAAAGCCTGCAGCGAAACCGATCTTTCCGGAAACATGGAGGGCCTGTACATCAAGGTGGAGGAAAACGGGCAGGTCGTGGACCGGATGAAATACGTCCGGGCGGCCTTCCTGCAGTGCGTGGACTTTTCGGAAACCCACTGGATTGACAAGCCCATTATCCCCAACGGGCTCTCGGTGCCCGTCGAAACCCTGCTCACATGATTTCCCCGGGGAAAGGAGGACGAGAGCATGACATGGAACGAACAGCTTGCGCAGTGCATGCCCGCCTTCCCTTCCCGGGAAATACCCTGGGAACGGATTGACCGTCTGTTTGCCGGAAATAGCTTTCAGCGCATGAAATCCACCCCGCAGAACCCGGTGTATCACGGGGAGGGCGACGTGTATCTGCACACACAGATGGTCTGCCGGGAGCTGATCGCGCTCCCGGAATTCCCTCTGCTTCCCGTCCGGCAGCAGCAGGCCCTCTTTCTGGCAGCGCTTCTGCACGACATCGGCAAGACCGAAACCACGCATCTGGAAGACGGAGCATGGACGTCCCCGCACCACGCTTCCACAGGCAGTCACATGGCCCGGACCCTGCTCTGGCAGGACTGGGGCATGTGCGGAAACATGGACGCGCTTTCCTTCCGGGAAACCGTATGCACGCTGATACGCTGGCACATGCTTCCGGTACGCCTGATGGAGCAGCGGGATCCGGAAAAACGGGTGCGTGTCCTGGCCGCCGCCGGGGCCCTGGCCAGGGATTTTTCCTGGCATCTTCTGTGCCTGCTCTCCCGGGCGGATGTGCTCGGCCGCATCGCCGCGGACAGCGCGGACTGCCTTACGCAGACGGAGCTGAGCCGGATGCTGGCCGAGGAATCCTCCTGCCTGCACGCGCCTTATCCATTCCCGGATGCCTTTACGGCACACGCCTGTCTCTCCGGCCGGAACGTGGCGCCGGATCAGCCGCTGTATGATGACACCTGGGGAGAAACTGTCATGGTCTGCGGGCTTCCGGGAACCGGGAAAGACACATGGATCCGAAACACGCTGCCTGACACGCCCATGATCTCCCTCGACCAAATCCGCAGGGAACTGGGCATAAAGCCGACAGACAACCAGGGCCTGGTCATTCAGACGGCGAAGGAGCGGGCACGAAGCCTGCTCCGCCGGAAGCAGCCCTTTGTCTGGAACGCCACCGATACCACCCGGGAAACCCGGGAAAAGCTGATCCGACTGTTTGAAAACTACGGTGCCCGGGTACGTCTTGTATACCTGGAAACCGATGTGCAGACACGTCTGGCCCGGAACGCCGGAAGGCGTGAAGCCGTGCCGGAATCCGCCGTGAGCAGCATGCTTGCCAGAACCGTTCCGCCCATGCCCGAAGAGGCGCAGACCGTGGAATGGATCTGCACCTGATTCCTGCCGGCCGGGCAGGACATGCCGCGCCATAAAAGGAGGGACATGACACGCATATTGTCGTAATGGGCGGATCCTTCAATCCCCCGACGCTGGCACACCTTGCGGTCATGCAGACCGCGCTGGAAAAGGTCCGTGCAGACCTCGGCCTGTTTGTGCCGGTCAGTTTTCCCTATCTGAAACGCAAAATGATCCGCGCGGGACAGAGTCATCTGTGTCTGCCGGACGAAATACGCGTCCGCGCCCTTGAAGCCATGGCCGCGGAAGACCCGCGCCTGCGCGTCTGCACCCTGAACATGCACAGCCCGTTTTCCGATGACACAGGCATCATGCAGCTGATCCAGGAAGCCTATCCGGATTCTGTTCTCTATTATGCATCCGGCGCGGACAAGCTGGATCTCCTGGACCACTTCGCCGCAAAAGGCGGTTTCTTTGACCGCTTCCGGTGCGTTCTCTATGCGAGAAACAGCACGGATCTGGCAAAGGAGATCGCCGGGCACGAACACCTTGCGGCCCATCTTCCCGCCTTTGTGCTGATGGATGCACCGCCCGGCATGGAACAGGTCAGTTCCACAGCCGTCCGCCGGCATCTCTTTGACCTGGAAAACGCAGCCGGCATGCTTCATCCCGGCGCAGCAGCCGTGCTTGAGGCCCTGAAACAGGAGGATTTTCCGGAGGAAATCCTGCAGTTCAGCGGCGACTTTGCATTTCTCTCCGGCAGTTTTCCCGCCCATGTCCTGTATGAAGGCATCTCCTATCCCTGCGCCGATTCCGCGTTCCTGGCCTCCCGCTTTGATGATCCAGACAGGAAAAAGGTCATCTCCGGGATGAACCCCGCAAAGGCAAAGCAGAAATACGGCTCTTTCCCCGGATACCCCGGCTGGGAAGCAGAGAGCATCCGGATCATGGAGGACATCGTCCGGGCGAAATTCCATCAGCACCCGGATCTCATGGAGCTGCTCATATCCACCCGGCCCCGCCGGCTGATCAACGGCGGCAGAAAAGACAGCATCTGGGGCATGAATCTCACGACCTGGCAGGGCGAAAACCGCCTCGGCCGGATCCTGATGGACATACGAACGGAGGAAACCCGGTTATGAAATACACCAGAGAACAGATCATGGAACGCTTCTCCAAAGGTGAACGGACGCCCGTCATCGCCTTCTGGGGACATACGCCGAACCCGAAGAAAATCACAAAGGCCTGTTTCAGCCAGTGGTACGACTGCAGCTTTGAAGTCGATGGAGTCCGGTATCATACCGCCGAACAGTACATGATGGCGCAGAAGGCCGCGCTGATGAACGACCAGGAAACGCTTGCCCGGATCATGGCTTCGGACAGTCCCGCAGACTATAAGGCACTGGGACGCGAAGTGCGGAATTTTGACGCCGCCAGATGGGATCAGGAAAAATACCGGATCGTTCTGTGCGGCAATCTGGCAAAATTCTCCCAGAATCCCGAGCTGTTCCGCTTTCTGGACGGTACCGGTGACAGCGTACTTGTGGAAGGCAGTCCCTATGACGGCATCTGGGGTGTCAGGCTTG
>CACYNZ010000038.1 GCA_902775835.1 uncultured Eubacteriales bacterium
GCGGAATGGTCAAAATCGTCAAAGCAGGCATTCCAGGCGTCCACGGCGTCCCGGACTGCTGTGCTCTGGGTCTTTTCCCGGTAGGAAAGAAGCTGCTCCCGCACTCCCTGGCGCTGCTGGCGGATGGACAATGCCATGCCCAGGCTGAACTCAGCATTGTTTTCAAACAGGGAATTAGACCAGGCAGGCCCGTGTCCCTGCTGATTGACGGTGTAAGGGATACCCGGCATGGCCGAGCCCCAGGCCTGAGAACATCCGGTGGCGTTGGCCCAGAACACCCTGTCCCCGTAAAGCTGGGTCAGAAGCTTGGCATACGGAGTTTCCCCGCAGCCGGCGCATGCGGCAGAGAATTCCAGCAACGGCCGGCGGAACTGACTGCCCTTGACAGTGTGGGGATCGAACAGGTCCTTTTTCTCCGGCAGGGAAAGAGCGTATTCCCAGGCGGCGGAAGTATCCGTCGCACTGGCCGCCGGCGTCATCTCCAGTGCCTTTTCCCTGGCAGGGCAGACGTTCTGGCAGCTGCCACAGCCGGTACAGTCCGCCTGGCTGATCTGGAGAGTAAAGAACAGACCCGCGGCCTGCTTCCCCCTGGCAGGAACAACCTGCATGCCCTCGGGCATAGCTGCGGTTTCCTCCTCTGTCAGCAGATAGGGCCGGATGACGGCATGGGGACAGACATAGCTGCAGCGGTTGCACTGCAGACATGCATCGTTCTTCCATACAGGGACACGCTGGGCAATGCCGCGCTTTTCATAGGCGGTCAGACCCATGTCCATAATGCCGTCCTTGTATTTCATCAGGCGGCTGACGGGCAGATCGTCACCTTTCTGGGCATTCAGGGGTTCCAGGATCTCCGTGACCACCGCGGGCACGTTTCTGCGAGGCGATGCCGCTTCCTGTACGTCCGCCCATGCCGCCGGGACCGGCACTTCCCGGACGGAAGCAATCCCGGCATCGATGGCTGCCAGATTCCGCCGGACTACCTCCTCACCCTTGGCAAAGTAGGTTTTTTCCGCCGCGGCCTTCATAAAGCTCACCGCGTCCTCTTCCGGGATGACAGGCATCAGGTGGAAGAACGCCGCCTGCAGCACCATGTTGAAATGGCCTCCAAGGCCCAGTTCACGCGCGGCCCGGGCCGCGTCAATGACATAAAACCGGATATGCCGGCGTGCAATTTCCCGCTTGACGGCGGCCGGCAGACGGCTTTCAAGCTCCTCACCTTCCCATGGACAGTTCAGCAGGAAGATGCCGCCCTCCTTGATCTCGGATACGATATCGTACCGTTCGATATAGGTGGGATTGTGGCAGGCAATGAAATCTGCCGATTTGACATAATAGGAGGAACGGATCGGCTGGTCAGCGAAGCGCAGATGGCTCTTGGTGACCCCATAGGATTTTTTGGCGTCATATTCAAAATATGCCTGAGCGAACCGGGATGTGTGGGAATTGATGATTTCCACGGTATTTTTGTTTGCGCCGACAGTACCATCGGACCCGAGCCCCCAGAACTTACAGCTGACAAGCCCCTTTGCTTCGGGGCGGACACTTTTATCCTCCGTCAGCGAAAGGTGCGTTACGTCGTCCTCGATGCCGATGGTGAAGGAATTCAGGGGTGAGGCTTTTTTCAGGTTTTCAAACACCGCGGCAATCTGGCCGGGAGTCGTGTCTTTGGATGACAGTCCGTAGCGGCCGCCCACCAGGGTGATTTCCGGCCTGGCACGCAGGGCACTGCAGACGTCCAGGTACAAAGGATCCCCGGCGCTGCCCATCTCCTTGGTGCGGTCCAGTACAGCCACGGACCGGCAGGAGTCAGGAATGGCATCCACGAAACGACAGATGTCAAAGGGTCGGTATAGGTGGACCTGAACAAAGCCTGTCTTTTCTCCCCGTGCGTTGAGATAATCCACGGTTTCCCGGATGCAGCCGGAGACGGAGCCCATGGCGACGATTACCCGATCGGCATCCGGTGCGCCGTAATAGTTGAACAGGTGGTACTCCCTGCCCGTCAGGCTGGAAATGCGGTTCATGTAATCTTCCACGATCCCGGGCAGGGCAGCATAATCGCCGTTGTTGGCCTCCCGGACCTGGAAGTAGATGTCCGGATTCTGGACCGTTGCCCGGATCATCGGATGCTCGGGATTCAGAGCCTGAGCCCGGAAGGCGTCCAGGGCGTCCATATCCACCAGATCCCGGAGGGCGGCGTAGTCCATTTCCTCCACCTTGTTGATTTCGTGGGATGTGCGGAAGCCGTCAAAGAAATGTATGAATGGAATCCGGGCCCTGATGGCCGCCAGATGGGCGACGCCTGCCAGGTCCATCACTTCCTGCACGTCTCCGGTGGAAAGCATGGCAAAGCCGGTCTGCCGGCAGTTCATCACGTCGGAATGGTCCCCGAAAATGGACAGGGCATGGGTCCCCACCGTGCGGCTGGCCACATGAAGCACGCCTGGCAGACGTTCCCCCGCAATGCGGTGCATGGTGGGGATCATCAGCATCAGTCCCTGGGAGGATGTAAAGCTGGAGGCCAGCGCGCCGGTTTCCAGTGCGCCGTGGACGGCGGCAATGGCGCCGGATTCCGCCTGCATTTCCACCAGACGGACCGGCTGTCCGAAAATGTTCTTTTTCCCCTTGGCAGACCAGACGTCGGTCTTGCCGGCCATGGGAGAAGAAGGGGTAATGGGATAGATGGCGGCGATTTCCGTAAAGGCATAGGCGATATAGGCCGCGGCTTCATTGCCGTCCATGGTGACATATTTGCGCTGTTCAGACATCTGAAGAGTCCTCCCTGTCGTCAAAGGATAATTGATACAGATCCGCACAGTTCCTCCACAGGATCTTTTCCCGCTCCTCCTCCGTCAGGGGAAGGGCATTGAGAAAATCCAGATCCGTTCCCTGGGGCCACATGGGATAGTCGGTCCCGAACAGAACCCTGTCCGCCCCGAAAGCCCGGATGATTTCCATGGCCCGTTCCGGCTTCAGCCAGTAAAAGGAGGAAGACGTGTCCACCATCAGATTCGGGAACTCCGGAAGCAGCCTCTCGGCCCGGTCCCATACGCTCCAGCCGCCGAAATGCGCCCCGATCATTTTCAGCTTCGGGAAGGATTTCAGCACCCGGGCAATCCGCTCCGGATTGGAATAATCGTAACGGTGGTCCCCGGTATGCACCAGGATCGGCATACCGTATTCCTCGCAGAGTTCGTAAATGGCGCAGGCCTTTGGGCTGTCCGCTTCAAAGCGCTGGAAGTCCGGGTGGATCTTGATGCCGTGCAGCCCCAGGGCCCGGATCTCCTCCAGGTCTGCCCGGAGGCAGGGAGATTCCGGATGCAGCGCCCCAAGGCCGATAAACGCGCCCTGTGCGCCGCGCTGCGCGTCCGCGATGAAAGTGTTTATGGAATGTACCTGAGCGGGAGTGGTGGCGACGGAGTGCACCACGAAGTGCGTCACCCCTGCTTTCCGCCCGGCAGAAAGCAGCGTGGCGACTGTGCCGTCATAATGATCTTCCGGCAGGCCTTCGTAAAACCGGTCCACCGTCGAAACCGCCTTCCGGGCGATTTTTTCCGGGTAGATATGACAGTGGCTGTCAATAATTCTCGTCATGTGTCCGATGCCTTTCGCTAAAGGGCCCTCAGGCCGTTTCGATACCTGCCGCCTTTTCCAGACCCAGCTTTTTGATGGCTTCCTCCCGCATTTTGTATTTCTGAATCTTGCCCGCATCGTTCATGGGGAATCCCTTGACAAATTCGATGTATTTGGGCACCTTGTGCTTGGCCATATGGTCCAGGATGTATTTTTTCATTTCGTCGGCCGTCATGGTCTCGTCTTCCTTCAGGATGATGCAGGCCATGATTTCCTCGCCCATTGCCTGGTCCGGCACACCGATGACCTGTACATCGCTGACCTTGGGATGCGTATAGATAAATTCTTCGATTTCCTTGGGGTAAATGTTCTCGCCGCCGCGGATGATCATGTCCTTCAGGCGGCCGGTGATCCGGTAGTTGCCCTCGGGCGTGCGGCAGGCCAGGTCGCCGGTGTGCAGCCAGCCATCCTTGTCGATGGCAGCCGCGGTGGCTTTGGGCATCTTGTAATACCCCTTCATGATGTTGTAACCCCGGGCCACAAATTCGCCGATCACCTCGTCCGGACAGTCCTCACCGGTTTCGGGGTCCACGATTTTGCATTCCACATCGGGGAAAGCGCTGCCGACAGTGGACACACGCACCTCCAGGGGGTCGGTGGTCCGGCTCATGGTACAGCCGGGAGAGGCTTCGGTCTGTCCGTAGACGATGACGATTTCAGGCATGTGCATTTTTTCCACCACATCCCGCATAACGGCGATAGGGCAAGGACTGCCGGCCATGATACCGGTGCGCATGTGACTGAAGTCCGTCTTGGGGAAGTCCGGATGGGACAGCATGGCGATAAACATGGTGGGAACGCCGTGGAATGCGGTGATGTGCTCCCGGTGGATGCAGGCCAGGGATGACTTGGGCGAAAAATACGGGATGGGCAGGATGGTGCCGCCGTGTGTCATGGTGGCGGTCATGGCCAGCACCATGCCAAAGCAGTGGAACATGGGCACCTGGATCATCATCCGGTCCTCGGTGGACAGGTCCATGCCATCCCCGATACTTTTGCCGTCGTTGACGATGTTGTAATGCGTCAGCATGACACCCTTGGGAAAGCCGGTGGTGCCGGAAGTGTACTGCATGTTGCATACGTCGTTGACGTTGACGGCGGCTGCCAGACGGCGGATCTCCTCGACAGGGGTCCGGGATGCACAGGCCAGCGCATCATTCCAGGTAAGGCCGCCCTTCATCCGGAAGCCCACAGTAATCACGTTGCGCAGGAACGGGAGTCTGCGGGCATGCAGAGGTTCGCCGGGCTTGCGGTCCGCAAGTTCCGGACAGAGCTCTTCGATGATGCCCTTATAGTCGGAATCCCGGTAGCCATCGATCATGACCAGGGTATGGGTATCCGACTGGCGCAGAAGGTATTCGGCCTCATGGATTTTATAGGCAGTGTTCATGGTCACCAGGATCGCGCCGATTTTGGTGGTGGCCCAGAAGGTCAGGAACCACTGGGGCACGTTGGTAGCCCAGATGGTCACTTTGGACCCCGGCTTCACGCCCAGTGAGACCAGGGCACGGGCAAATTCGTCCACATCGTCCCGGAACTGGCTGTAGGTCCGGGTGTAATCCAGGGTTGTATAGCGGATCGCCGTCTGGTCGGGGAAATTTTCCACCATGGTGTCCAGCACCTGAGAGAATGTTTTGTCAATCAGGACACCTTTTTTCCACACATAGCGGCCCTTGTGCCGGTTGCTCCAGTACAGGTGATGGTGGCCGCGCTTGGTGTTGATATAGGCTTTCATGGTGTTTTCATAATGGGTCAGGATGATTTCGGGATCCTCCAGACCTGCGATCCAGTCCGGGTTCCACAGAAGGGAAACGAACCCGTCATAGTTGACGCTCCGCAGAGCGTTCATCAGATCGCCCAGGGGCAGATCCCCGTCGCCGATCAGCTCGGGGCAGAGGACTCCGTCCTTCATCCGGCCGTCCCGGATCTGCACATGCCGTACATAGGCCCCCAGGTTTGTGATGGTCTTTTCCGGGTCCTCCCCGGCCAGGAAGCAGGTATGATCCATCTTCCACATGGCTGCCAGGCGGTCATCCGCGAAGCGGTTCAGCATATCCCGCAGGCGCGAGGTGTCCGCATAGGGGGCGCAGGTCTCCACAAGGAGGGTCACCGGGCGCTCCCGGGTCCTCTCCAGCAGTCCCGAAAGGACGCGCGCGTTTTCCTCATCATCGTCTGCTGCGGCATGGACGCTGACGCAGGGGATACCCAGATTCATCGCAGTCTCCAGGCATTCATCAAATTCCCAGAGAAAACCGGGCTCCGTCAGCCCAAGAACCGTGCTGATGCAGGGAATTTCAAGCCCCAGGCTGATCAGGTTTCTGCGGACACCGGCAGCCCGGTCCGGATTGGCGGGACTGCTTTTGCCCTGAAAAACCGAGCTCTTGATATCGTACAGCTCGATACCCTGCATCCGCGTTCCTTCCGCCACAGCGCAGAATTCATCCCACCCGAGTCGGTTCCAGTTCTGGATCGAAAAAGAAAGCTTCACGGTTGTATACCTCCCCTGGATCAGGTTTCCTCATAGGCGATTTTGTTCAAGGCGCTGATGTATGCGCGGATGGACGCGCCGATGATATCCGTGGAAATGCCATTGCCGGAATAGACTCTTCCGCCGGAGCGGAGCTTGACAATGGCGCTTCCCATTGCATCGCGTCCCTCGGTGACCGTCTGGATCTGGAAATCGTCCAGCTCGTAATGGTGTCCGATGATCTTCTCGATTGCCTGGAAAGCGGCATCAATGGGGCCGTCCCCGATGCCGACTCCCCTCATCTGGATACCGTCCTTTTCTATCAGGATATTGGCGGTGGCGGTGATGATATTTCCGCTGTTGATGACGTAATTCTGGATTTTATAGGTAGAGGGCACCTGCATGGCTGCGGAAGCGATAATGGCGTCCAGTTCCTTGGTGCCGACAAAATGCTTCTTTTCCGCCACCCGGCGGAAGGCCTCGTACACCCGGGCATTGTCCTCCTCGCTCAGGTCGTAGCCCAGCTGGTGGACCACCTGGATCACCTCGGAGATGGAGTCACTGCTGTCCAGACACACGCCGGGGGCGTCGTCCAGGCCAACGCTGTTGAAGCGGGAAGGCGTCTCTTCCGGCTGGAGGATCTTGCCGATCTGGACGATGCCCTGGTGCAGCTCCGTCATGCGCAGCCCGGAGTAAATGTCCAGGTCATTGCCCTTGGCCTCCAGAAACCTGGCGGCGGCTTCCAGGGTTGGGAACCCGGCGGCGTGCGCGGTGCACTTGATACCGCAGGCACCTTCTCTGACGGCGGACGCCGCGCATGCCAGGCCCATGGACAGGGCATCGCTTACCTGTACATACAGATCTGTTTCAGCCAGTTTCGGCACACGCGCCTTCAGCTCACGCACGAAAGTGCCAAATTCATCCGCCAGCATAATGCCTGCGGTATCGCACAGTGTGACGGCGCAGGCGCCGCCTTCGATGGCCGTGGAAATCATGCTTGCCAGGAAATCGATTTCAGCCCGGGTCGCGTCCACGGCGGTAACCTCCACCCGTTCACTGTAGAACCGGGCCTGGCGCACCTGACGGTCCACTTCCTCGAGTATCGCGGGAGCTTTTTTATGGCAGGAATATTCCATCAGCACGGTCGAAACCGGGCAAAGCAGATTCAGGGAGGGGATTTTCGCCCCGCGGATGCTCTCCCATGTTTCTTCAATATTTCCTTCGGAAAGCTCCACCGCGGCGCTGATCCGGCAGGAAATCATGGATGCTATGGTCCGGTTGGCCAGCTGGTCCGCCTTGCTTCCGGAAATGGGAGGAACCTCCAGGGCATCCACCTTCAGCCGGTCCAGGCTCCGTGCGATTTCCAGCTTTTCCTTAAAGGTCATTTCCCTGTTTTCCTGGCGCAGCGTCATATCGATCAGTTGCAGTTTCTTCATCGTGATTCTCCTTTTTCCGGAGCCGCAGCTCCTGTTTCTTTGAGACGTCCCGGCCTGAATGAAAAAATCCCGGAGACCCATGACAGCATGGATCTCCGGGACGATCAGACCTGAAACAGATTCTTTTTCGCGGTACCACCCGGCTTGCCGCTTACGCGGCCGCTCAGCAGTGCTCCATCAAGCACCTGACCATGATTACGGGGTCAGCCGGATCTCCATACACAACCATAGGCCTTCCGGAGATCTGCTCGGGCAGGAGACTGCGTTTTGCACACACACCGGCTCGCACCGTCCGCCGGCTCTCTTCAGTGGTTGACAATCCGCATGGTGCCGTCAAAGCATTTCTATGAAATTAAAATGGACTTTACTCGAAGCGTGAGAATTTGTCAAGCATTTTTAGGGCTCCATCCAAGCAGCTGAAGTGTGTCCATCATGTAATTTGACAAAAAAACGCTCCGTTTGTTACAATGCTTAACGGTCGTGAGACTTCCGGTTTTTTCTCAAAAATCGGTGGTGCTCCCCTCCCTCTACGGTTTCGGTATATTCGGTTTTCCGGATCATGTGATATTGACAAGTGTGCCAACCTGTGTCATAGATTTAGCTTGTTGACGTCACCTTGGAGCCGAACCAGAAGGTTCAGCTTCTTTTTTATGTTTATTTTATGTTTTGCTTTACATTTGCAAAGAACGTGAGGATCCATCATGTCATTCAGCCCTAAAATGCAGATAACTGATTATCTGGCGGCCTTCAGCCGCCGTTACCAGAGAAAAAAGATGACCAATCTGGCAGTCTCTGCCCTGATCACCTTTCTTGGGATCAGCTCGTTCCTTTACGGACTCCAGCTGGAGCCGATTCCCACAATTTTCCGCTGGATGACGGTGGATGGAACACTGTTTACTACATTCGGTGCAGTTTTCTTCATTGTCGTCAACATCGTGGAAATGGTGCGAAAAACGGAGCTGACGCGGGTATCGGTGTATTATATCCGCCTTTCTTCCGCAGTGGCGGAATCGGTCATTATTTCCGTTGTATTGGTTAGTCAGTTTTCATTTTTCCCGGAGCATCTTCCCCTCTTTGACCGTTATGATTCCTTCGTAATGCATGTACTTGTTCCCCTGCTGGGCATTCTGTCCTTCATGATCAACGATTCTCCCATCGGCAGGCTGCGCCCCCTGAGTTACTGGCGCGGCACCTGGTTTGTGACCTGCTACGGTGTGGTCATTCTGTCGCTGATCGGGACAGGCAGGCTCCCTTCCGAGTCCATCCCTTATCCCTTCCTCAACTATAAGGATAACGGCTGGCTGATGTTTTTCTTGGCCTTTGTGTTTATCTACGGCTGCGGCTATCTGATGGCCCGGGGTATTTCCAATGGAAATCGCAGACTCTCATGGCTGTGGTTCGCTGGAATCACACGCTGAGCAACAACCTGAGCAAGGAGGGGTACCATGTTTTCTACCGGACATCTGTTATGGATCGGCATCTCTTTCGCGCTGATTGCTGCTGGGACACTGGCATGCTTTCGCTTCCGGCCGTCGGAGGATCGTCTTGTGAAGACCTGCCTGGCTTTAGGAGCTCTTTCTGAAGCGATAAAGCTTTTCAGCGTCATGCGCATTCTTCCAATGGTGGATATCGCTGTGAACGGCACTGCTCTTGATTATACCTATGCCGGACAGTATACACCCTATCTGGAAATGGCTGACCTTCCTCTGGAACTCTGCTCACTGCAGATTCTGTTCATGGCATCGATGCTGCTCCTCAAAAAGCCGGAGGCGAAATCCCGCATGCGGGCTCTGATGTTCGTAACAGGAACCATCGGGGGTGTGCTGGGCATCGCGCTGGCCGAGGTAACCGTGGACTATTCCACAGTACGCGATTATTTCGCATCGCCCCGCATTTATCAGTTTTTCCTGTATCATTCGATGATTGTCATGCTGGGAATCTATCTGGGATTCAGAAAAGACAGCGGTGTCTCTCTTCGCAACTATAAGGAAACCATGCTGATGATGCTTGCTATGGACCTTCCCACGTTTTATCTTAACTCCGTGTTTTCACAGCCTGTATATGTTGCCGGCAAACCCACAGGAATCCTCTATCGGACGAATTTCTTTTCTTCCTATGTCAACCCGCTTGGCCTTGTTCTAACGGAACGCTGGCAATGGCTGGCTTACCTGGTCATACGTATGATCATTGCCGCAGGTGTGATTGCTTTCCTGCTCCTGCTGACAACGCGCTGGCATGCAAAGTCCAAGAAAGCATAAGAATACGGCAGGCGTTCAAACTGACGCCTGCCTTTTTGCTGCTTCCGTATCTCATGAGCATTCCAGAATATATCTTCGGCATCAGCCGCACCCTTGAGGCTGATGGATTCCCCTGCGCCTGAAATGGAACAAGAAATCATCCGGATACCCGCCAGGTGCACATGGTCCTGGACACAAAAATGGGACAGCATTTGATATGCCATTCCGACAATCTCCGCCATCCCATTACAGGCCCCAAGCCTGTAAGTACAATATACTTCTTTCAGTGCCATTCAGTCAATAATTTCTCCGAAAAAGTCTGTTCAATTCATTTCATGCTGCTGTTTATTGTAGTTTTATCCTGTTTCGCCTAAGTTATTCATAACACATCCCTCAGAACACATATTCAAAGACGCACAATGGAAAAGCATCAGCCCAGCGATCAGCTGACTGGCAGCGGCCACAACAGCATTCAGGCTGAAATCAAAAACGCAGATTCATGCAACGAGCAGAGAATGGTTTTCCCTGCCCATGCATTTGTCTGCGCTTTTTCATCTGCTGTTGTTCAGACAGAAGCCGGCACCGGCTTTGTTCTGATGACGCAGCGGATTCCATCCGGACACTGAATATGCGGCTCCTCTCCCCTGCGAAGGTCACAGGTGAGAAGGCCGTGCGGTGTAATAAGCTCCACATGTGCCTGCTGCAGCCCCAGAAGTGAAGGGGACAGGGCAAGGCCTTTCATCCCGGGCTCGATGATCTCAAGTCCCAGAAGAGCCTTCGGCAGTGAATACAGCGGTGTTCCGCCCCAGGCATGACTGTGGTCAAACTGATAACCTGGCTCCGGTTTGACAAACCCCTCCGGAAGGCCTTTCGGAAAAGCAGCAACCGGCGCTTTCCAGCGTTCAAGGAGCGGCAGCGTGTACGTTTCCCGAAGCCCCAGCCGGAATATGGCCTCGAACAGAAAATGCAGAAAATAGGGCTGCACAGGTCCTTCGATTTCATCCAGCATGACCCGTTTCACAAGTTCCCGTCCCAGAGCTTCATCACATATGCCCACACAGGCAGCCAGTATATTGCTGTGCTTCAGGCAGTAGCGCTTCTCCACGTTCCGCGGCATCCACTGACCGAGAAGGGATTCCGGGGTCGGCGTGTTCAGTCCTTCAATGTAGGCTCCCCGTCCGGGATCAAACAGAAGACTGTTGACTGCCTGCCGAAGCGTTTTCGCACGGGACGCGCATCTGACGGCTTCCGCGTCCAGGGAGAGGATGGAAAAGATTTCGCCTGCCGCTTTCAATGCGTCATAATAGAACAGATTCAGGCATGTCTGCCCCAGGGCTTTCGGCGGATGATGCAGGGAAATGCCGTCAATATAGATCCAGTCCACGAACATATAATCCGGCGGTGTTTCAAGAAGATCATTGCTTCCCAGATATCCGGAAAACCGTTTCAGCAGCAGACGCAGAGCAGGCAGGCATCGTACCAGAAGCGATGCATTTCCCGTCATCCAGTACAGATCCCGAAGCATCCGCACCCATATAAGACTGTAGGAGGTATGAAACATCCGCCCGTTTTCGCGTTCGAGGGATACCGCCGTCCTCTCCACATCGAATGCTGCCAGACGCAGATCCCCGAAGGAAAAAGGCGTCATAAGGCTCTGTATATAGTAATCGCCCGTACACGCAAGCGGTTCGCAGTGCCGGGGGCTGTCCAGATGATGGGTCTGCCGGCAGATGCGCAGCGTCCCGCGGCACACCGAAAGAACCTGTGTGAGCTGCGCATCATCGACCGTGGTCTTTGCCTCCCGGGATACGGGATAGCAGGTTTCTATAAACCGGATTTCAATCCTTGCCGGAAACTGGGATCGGTTATGCCAGGATACAGCCAGGTTTCCGGCACTGTGAAGGGTAAAGCCGCGATACGCTCCGCTGCCGGAAAAGGTCATGTCCTCCCGTGTTCCCTTCTCCTCCTGTTCCCGGCACTGCACCGTAACTGCCACCTCGCCCTCCGCCTCAGCACGCACCGAAACAAAGCCTGCCATTATGCGCTCCATCTCAAGGACCATGCTGCCCTGTTCGCCGGGCATAAGCACAAGGTCTGAGCCTTCCGGTGCCACCATATGCTCCTCACGGACCGGAATCGGTGCACTGCGGGCCTGCCATATATCCGGAACCACTTCCGACGGAATGTACGGCTCCGGAAGAATCCGGCCGTCATACATGCAGGGCGTACAGTAGGCTCCATTCATGCGGCACATCCAGGTACTGTCCGTGCCAAATCGCATTATGCTTCCATCCGGCATCACGGCCTCACCCCGCATCATGAAACCGCCATGTCCTCTGGAATACTCACAGATCTGCACAGGCATCATCCGCACACGTGCCAGAAACGTGACTGTTTTCTCAGCGCAGTCCAGCTCCGTTTCATAGGCATACTGCTCCCTGGCTGTCTCATTGCCGATAAAATCCCCGCCGGCGCAGGGCGGTCCGGATATGACGGCCTGGCCATTCAGGAAAAGCTGAAAGGCAGTATCCCCGCTGACACGAAGACGTATTCCTGCGGGAGCCTGTTCCAGATGATAGGTACGCATGAATTCGGCAACCGTATAATGCCCGCAGGACTGGTCTGCAAGCGCGCTGTAAACCGTGGTCTGGTGTCCGGGATACATCGAGTGCGGAATCCAGATCCATGTGTCTGTATCGTACATGTCCATTCTCCTTTCTGGACATTCATTTCTCGTTCGCATGAAAGATCGTTTCCCTGATTGTATACATTCCTGTCCGCCTGAGTCAACGGTCTTTCCGGACAGGCATATGCTTTCTGCAGGCATCCGGCAGTATTCCGTCTGTTTCCAGCATGCCGCGCCCCGCTATTTCTTTCATCCGTCGAAGGAAAAGCCGCATTACCGGCGAAAAAGAACAAAGCGCTCTGCGCATCCTGCAATGCAGGCAGCTGCACTGCCGCCTGAACAATTCTCACAAAGGAGGACCCATGGATGGAACGCTGGACAAGAGCCAATTACCTGCCCGGACTGCCTCTGGGGCGCGACGGCAGGCGTGTGACCGCCAGTCCCGAGCACATCTCCATCGCCAGGGAAGCAGCCAAAGAAGGCATGGTGCTTCTCAAGAATGAAAACCATACCCTTCCCCTGCAGAAGGGCACCCGTATCGCGCTGTTCGGAAAAGCCACCTTCGACTATGTCAAGGGCGGCGGAGGAAGCGGGGACGTATACGTGCCGTTCATGCATAATATTCATGACGGATTTATGCAGACGGCTGATCCCTGCACCATCTTTGACGGTACGGTCCGCTATTACCGTGATTACGTTGACGCACAGTATGCCGCGGGCAGCATGCCGGGCCTGCTTGCAGAACCTGAGCTTCCCGACACGCTTGTGCACGACGCAAGGGCGTTTGCTGACACGGCCGTTATCTCCATTTCCCGCTATTCCGGCGAAGGGTGGGACCGGAAGACCAGCACCACCCCGCCGCTTGATCCTTCCAGTGACCGCCATCCTGTGGTGGCCGCCTCCTATGCCATTTTTGAAGACGGTGATTTCTACTTCACATCCGCTGAACGCGCCATGATGGACAAGGTCATTGCCGCGTTCCCCAAAGTCGTCGTTGTGCTGAATGTAGGCGGCATGGTGGAAACCGAATGGCTGAAACAGAATCAGGGCGTCGGAGCAGTGCTTCTGGCCTGGAACGGGGGCATGGAAGGCGGACTCGCCGAAGCCGAGCTGATTCTGGGACTGGCCAATCCTTCGGGCAAGCTGTCCGATACCTTTGCCCGGCGCCTGGAAGACTATCCCAGTGCGGACACCTTCTATGACTCAGACGACTATGTGGATTACTTTGAAGATATCTATGTCGGATACCGGTATTTCGAGACCATCCCCGGAGCAGCGGAAAAAGTGGTCTATCCGTTCGGTTACGGTATGTCCTATACAAGTTTTGAGCTGACCGGACAGAAACTGGAGATTCGCAATGATGAAGTGCACGCATCCGTATGCGTGACCAATACCGGTGCCATGGCCGGCAAGGAAGTGGTGCAGGTCTACTATGAAGCACCACAGGGCCGCCTCGGCAAGCCGGCAAGAGTGCTTGGCGGATACCGGAAAACCCGTCTGCTCGCGCCCGGGGAAAGCCAGATGATCCATATCTCCTTCCCTGTCAGTCAGATGGCTTCCTATGATGATCTTGGAAAGGTCTGCCGCTCCGCATGGATTCTGGAAAAAGGCACCTACCGCTTTCATCTGGGCACCAGTGTCAGGGATACCGCCGTATGCGGCAATGGGCTCACCCTGGATGAAGACAGGATTGTCGAGCAGCTCACGGCCAGGATGGTTCCCACTTCCCTTTCCCGCCGCATGCTCGCCGACGGCAGTTTTGAGCCCCTGCCCCAGTCCGCTCCCAACAACCCTGCCTATACCGCGCTGACTCCTCTGAGTGAGAAGGAGATGCAGGGCCAGATACCGCCAACCCGTGAGGTTCCCCGCCGGACCAGGAGAGTCATAGACCGTCCGCAGCTGATCGATGTGGCGGAAGGCAGAATGACGCTGGATGCGTTCGTAAGCGCCATGCCTGACGAGGACATTGTCTGGCTCCTGGGCGGTCAGCCGAATACCGGCCTGGCCAATACCTATGGCTATGGAAACAACGTGCTCTGGGGCATTCCCAACATCATGAGCGCTGACGGGCCTGCGGGCGTCCGCTTTCTGCCCGCCACCGGCGTCACCACCACAGCGTTTCCGGTGGAAACGCTTCTGGCCTGTACGTGGGACCCGGACATCTGCTACAGAGTCGGAGCAGCAGGTGCCCTGGAATGCAAGGAAAACAATATCGGAGCCTGGCTCACGCCTGCTGTGTGCATTCACCGCAATCCCATCTGCGGCCGCAATTTTGAGTATTTCTCCGAAGATCCGCTTCTGACCGGCAAACAGGCCGCCGCTCTGGTGCGCGGCATTCAGAGCGAACATATCGCCGCAACAGCCAAGCATTTTGCTCTGAACAACAAGGAAAGGAACCGCAAGAACAGCGATTCCCGGGCTTCCGAACGTGCCATCCGCGAAATCTATCTCAAGCAGTTTGAGATCATCGTGAAAGAATCGGATCCCTGGAGTATCATGTCCTCCTACAATATCATCAACGGCCACAGGGCCTCGGAAAACCATGATCTGCTCACAGGCATCCTGCGTGAGGAATGGCATTACGAAGGTATGGTCACCACAGACTGGTGGACCAACGGGGAGCACTACAAGGAAGTCATGGCCGGCAATGATATCAAGCTCGGCACCGGTTTCCCGGAGCGCCTGCTCGAAGCAATGGAAAAGGGCCTGGTGACCCGTGAAGCCATGAACACGGCGGCCAGACATATTCTCGGGCTTATCCTGCATATCGACTGAGGTCCGGATTCACGCATGTGAAACGGAAAAAGCAGCAGAGGAAAAATCTGCTGCTTTTTTCAGTGGTCTACAGGTTCTCCGGAGCATAGCCGTGATCCGCGAAAAAGCGGATCAGGTAGTCACCCATGACCTCACTCCCCGCCACATAGCTTCCGTGATCGGCCCCCTGCACGGTGATAAGCTCGGCATGCTTCAGGGCGGAAACAAGACGCTTTGTCTCGGAAGACAGAATCAGATCGTGCTCGCCCACGGTCACCAGCACGGGTATCTCAATGTTTCTGAGGGCTTCCGGCGAAATATCCGGTTCGGTCAGCATCAGCGTAATCAGCGGATTCGGGGATGCCGCATTGATGTTCGTGAACTCCTCCACAAAGCCCGGCTCCAGGCCTGCCGGCGACAGATTGGTTCCGCTGACAGCCATGATGCCCAGAGTTCCCGGATGCATGATTTCCAGCATCAGGCCAATAATCCCGCCATCGCTGTGCCCGTAATACGCCGGCTTTTCCAGACCCATGGCACGGATAAACTGATACATATCCTCAGCCATATCCGCATAATGGTATTCGTCAAGAGGAATGTTTGCGCCATGCCCTCTGGAATCCGGCGCAAATACACGATACCCCGCCCGGGTCAGCTGCCGGATTTCCACATCAAACAGGTGATGGTCCTCACCGTTTCCATGCACAAGCACTACAGGCCGTCCGTTCCCCATGACTGCATAATGCAGACATACGCCGTTGACCTCCACGGTTT
>CACYNZ010000039.1 GCA_902775835.1 uncultured Eubacteriales bacterium
GATACTGCCGGAAATGGCTGGCCTTCCAGCAGCGCTTTGCCGAGGTCGTGCCCATGATTCCGCTCTATTCCAATGTATATTTTGATTATTTTCCCCGGATTCTTCATAATTATTCTCCCTCCGGCAGCGCATCCTGGAGCGATGCGGTGCTGAATGCCTATCTGAGCGACGCGCAGGAGGAGCCGGAAGAGGAAAACCTCGAAGAGGGAGAGGAGATCTTCGAGTAAAAACCACAGGGGGCTGATCCCCGGCCGACCGGACGGCGGAGAGCTGAACAGAACACCGCCGGAAATGAAATCCCGTTACCCGGGTAACTGAAAAAGCGCTTTTTCCCTGCAGAAGCATCGAGAGAAAGCAGCGGTATAAGATCTTTCAGAAAACTGTATACAGCATACGAACCTCCGGTAATTTATATGCCTGAATCGTGCTGATTTGATAAGCGGGGCATTCAGGCTGAAAAGCTTACAGCCTTCACGCATCTGCTCCGGGAAGCAAAACCGGGTCTCAGTCTGGATACATGCCGCAGCATCTGCAGGAACTGTACGAAAGAGAATCCTTTCCGTATTTCCTTCGCGAACTGCCCGGACCGGATCAGGCCATTCCTTCAGAAGTGGCATGATCTGGGCGGAACAGCCGCTGCCTGTCTGGACCGGGAAACAAGCACGCGGCCCATTGTCCTGCTCCGCAGCTATAACTGCCGGCACCCGTCAGAGCACATGAAATTATTGTTCCAGGCAGTAAGGAAAACAACGCTCGGAGCGCTTTCCCATGAAGAAACCGCCAGACTGCTTCACAGCGTAAACCGTGAGGACCTTCCCTGCCGGCTGGTGTTTACTTCCGGCTTCGATGAGATTGATGCCTGGGTGGCTGCCTGGAGAAAGCTGGGCGGAACCGCAGTCCATTCCAGTGAACACGAACTGACCATCTCCCGGACCTTCTGATGGAAAACAAACATCCGGATTCCGGAATTCGCAGATTATTTTCCGGGATTCCGGAAACGATCGATGATATGATCCCAGATGTTGAGGGACCGCACAAGGTTCCTGAACATACATGAAGCCGGGCAGGAGGCTGGCTTCTCGTCCAGGGGACGCTTATAACAGAGAAGGCGCGTCAGCAGCGAAGCACTCGAAGCATAAACACAGGGGTGAATCCCGGATTTCCGGTTGACAGACCCAAGCTGCGAGGCTCTCTTTACTCCCAAGCACCGCAACCGTTCTGAAAGGAGGCGCGGTCGCCCTTGGGACAGAAGAATTCTAGTTGATACACACCGATGTCTGCAAAAATACCATGACATCCACCTACATTGCGTCTATACAGGCTCTGTGACTTCTCCTCTGGATGGTGTCGCCCCGTGTATTGCGCGGAGATAATCGTGCCCAGGCGGTGGCCTGAAAACCGCAGCGCAATCCAAGGTGGGGCAGCGTATCGCAGCGACAGACAGGCAAACGGCAGGCAGCGTATGGGAAAACGCTTTCTGACCTGATTCCGGGCGGAACGGAACGGGACGCCGGAATATCCGAAGGGTTGGAAACGCGTCTTGTCATCCGTCTGGCTGCAGGGTTACCCCTCCTGCCACATTCCCGAAACGGGGAAAACAGATTTGTCAAAGGATGCATCAGGGCGTGGAGAGCGAAAAAGGTTCTCCTCAGGAATGAAGCAACGGGCGTGAAGATTGAAATATGTTCACGCACCGGGTGGATTCCGGCAGAATCCACTGTTTTCTCCTGAACCGGACAGCGTGGAAAAAGGTGCAGTGCATCGCAGTCCGGTATGCCAGCCCAGGGAAGCACCACCCGCAGGGCCGCTGATCAGAAATGGACAGACTGTTTTCGCGGCGGTTGAAATACCGTCAGCCTGAAAGAAAGGAGGAAAGAGGAATGGAAAATCGGAAGCGGGAAGACTGTGCCGATCTTCTGTACCAGTGTACAACAGCCAATGGCGCCATGGCCTACAGCTCCTCCGGCGACAAGTGTGTGGATCTCTTCTTTATCGCCGGCGCCATGCGGTATCATGACACGGAGCGCATCAACCGCAAGTTTGTGGAGGCCTACCGGGAAAACCCCGAGCTGGCTATGAAGCTGCTTTTCTACATTCGCGATATCCGTGAAGGCATCGGCGAGAGAGACATTTTTCGCAGGCTGATCCGGACGGTGGCCAGAAAATGGCCGGAATCCGCCGTGAAGAACGCGCGCTGGATCCCGGAATACGGGCGATGGGATGACCTGATCTGTCTGCTGGGAACAAAGGCGGAAAAAGAAGCTGTCCGGATCATTCAGGAACAGCTCAGTGCCGACATGGAAGCACTCAGACGCCGGGAGCGCGGGGAACGAACCGCGCATATCTCCCTCTGTGCCAAGTGGATGCCCTCTTCCAATACCTCCAGCGCCCGCACACGCGGAAACGCAAAAGTGCTGATGCGGCTTTTGCATATGAGCGAAAAGCAGTACCGCGCCATGCTCACGGCGCTGAGGTCCGCCATCTGCCTGACAGAGCATTATGTGAGCCGCAGACAGTTTGACCGGATCCAGTATGAGCATGTGCCGTCCCAGGCGATGCTGCGCTATGACAGTCTGTTCTCCCGGCATGATGCGGAACGCTATGAGGCCTTTATGCGGGGCGTCCGCGGCGGATACAGGAAACTGAACGCCGCCACGCTGACACCGGACCAGATTACGGGCCGAACCGGTTTCTTCGGCTTTGAACGCGATGATTCCTGGGACGGTTACGGCGGCAGAGGCTGCCTGGGTACGAACATCATGGAAAGCTCTCTGGGATCTGTGAGGAAACTGACGGGCGCCCGCCGCTACCAGTGGGCCAAGTTTATTCCGGTGCATGTCATTCGCAGGCCCAATTCCCAGGGAATGCTCCGGCTTGCACCCTATCAGGGGAATATCACGCAAAGAAGCCGGAAGTGGAAAGCCTATTACTATAAGCTGCAGCGGTCTGAGAGACTGATGCCCATGCGGAGAGTCCAGTTCCTGGGCCTGTCCGACAGCCGGCATCCCGAGCAGTGGAAGTATCCCTTCAGTCCTTCTGATCCGAGGTGTGCCACCGTTGTTATGTCTGCAGCTCCCGGACGCATATTTGCGGTATACCGCATCTGCGGAAGGTACGCGGGAACCAGGCATGCAGTCCGGGAAAAACAGCGCAGGGCAGCATATATGCTCACGCACACGGAAGAATTCTGGAAATCCCTGCCGGGAGAAGTGGGGATGGAGAATGCCATCAGCGTCATTGATACATCTTCATCCATGATGGCATACGGAGCCCACACGCTGGCTGATGGCCTGGGACTGTTCTTTGCCGAACATGCGAAAGGCCCCTTCCACAACAAATTCATCACCTTCAGTGAAAAGCCCAAGATGATGAAAACACGCGGACAGGCGCTCTGGGAGAAGCTCGCGAACATCCATAACGCCAGCTGGGGCGGCACGACCAATCTGGAAGCGGTGTACAGCATGCTGCTCCGCATGGCGGTACGCGCCGGAGCGAGCCAGGACGAGATGCCCTCCGCCGTGGTGATCTATTCAGACATGGAGTTCAACCGGTCCGTGACAAACCCATGCGGAAATCTTTATGAGGATTTCCGGGAGAAGTTTGATCGTGCCGGCTATGCCATGCCCGCTGTGGTGTTTCACAATGTGAACAGCTGGCAGATGCAGACACCCGTGCTTTCAGACGAAGCAGGGACAGCGCTCTCCAGCGGACGTTCCACGCGCCACATGAAGCATTGCTATACCCGGTCCACAACCCCTGTCATTCATATGCTCGAGGTACTGCTGAGCAGGCGGTATGACCCGATCCACGCCTGAAAAGGCATGACTGCAGAAAGGAAGTGATCCTATGACCCGTTTTGTTCCCAGGGAAAAGCTGGGAAAGAGAGCTCGCCGGGAGCTGGACGCCCAAAGGCGCCAGTCATGGGCTTTCTCACCGGTTACCAAAAGAGTTGAGAGCAGAAAAACGTATAACCGGAAACGTTCCGGCCGTGATCTGCGCAGAGCTGTCCGGGAAACCATGACCGAGAGCCAGAATTTACATGCAAGACATAAGCCCTTATAATAGCAGGCAGAACAACAGTTTATGCCTGCTTTTTCTATGGCCGGGAAGTTTCCCCGGCAGGCGAAAAAAAAATCGTCGATGATCTGCCCCATATCACCGGTTCCCGGAAGGAAGCCGGAAAAACCCACCAAAAGCATACCGCCCATCCACACACGAAAAGCAAAGCCGATCCGCTTATTCCCTGCCTGACAGAATAAGCATCACACCCAGACCGCAAGCGTTCATTCCACCGTATCTGCCCGGAACTTTAGCTTTACGCCTCAGCGCTTATGATTCCTGCCCTGTTCCATATTGCAATAAAAACCTCGGCCGTCTATAATTCTAATAAAGTTTTATTCCATAATTTATGATCAAGGATGGATCCTCCGATGAAACGAACACATAAAGCCTCGCACTGGAATTTTCAGGTGATCCTTGCAATCGTGACATGTATTCTCGGCCTTGTCGGATATACCGGTTATCAGCTGGATCATCAGACAAACTGGCTTTCCTTCCATCCTCTGTACAGCACACTCAAGCTGTTTGCCGGCAGCTATGATGTAACAGTCAATGAAGGAGAAAACCCTCTGACCTGGTACTATTTTGTTCTTACTGCAGCAAAATGGCTCGCACTTCTGGTGACAGGAGATTTTGTTATAAAAATGCTTAAGCCCTATGTTACCCGGCTGAAGTCCTCCATGCAGTATCTCACCTGGACCGGGCACAAAACTCAGGTGATGATCATCGGATGCAATGAAGAAAACCTTCAGATCTGTCATTCCGCTGACAAGGAAGAAGAATGCCTGCTTGTATGCAACGAAGGCGACAATACAGGCGATCTGAACCTGGAGCACATAAAGTGGATTTCCAACAGAAACCCCGATATCATCTGTACACAGGTTCGCACTTTTCTCGAGAGCAAGGCAAAGCACTGCGTGATCATCATTAATACACACGACGACGAAAAGAATCTGCTCTATACGCGCAATGCCATAGAAGCTGTCAATACTTTCCTGGAAGAAAAGCAGATATCACCTGTTCCGCTGTCCTCATCCGCAGACTGGCCTGACGAAGTACAGCGCCAGCAGGCCCTTGACCGGGAAAAACAGTTTGTCATCGTCCTTGACCGGCTTCGCATCATAACCTTCGGGGACAGCAGTTATCAGAACGTGTATCAGGATCTTCAGGCGCGCTCGCATGGTGTGTTACGGTTTACAAACCGTTATCATCAGGCAGCCTTCGATTTTGTCCTGCAGCATCCTCTTACAGAATTCATGCGCGGTCCCCGTGCCTCATGGCTCGACGGCCACGGCTGTGTACAGCCCGATGTGGATCTTCAGACCTTCCTCATCGGTTTCGATGCCTTTAACGAAGAGCTTCTGACCGTATCCACTGCAACCAATCAGTTCATCGAATCTGCCCCGGGGCAGATTCCCTCACTGAAAAAAGTCCATTATCACATCTTTGCCGGTCATAACACGCTGTACAACAAGAATCTCAATCACACCTTATTCCGCTATATGAACGAATTCTCCAGTGAAATCCGCAGCGGTGCACTGGATCCCAATGCCTATTTTCCCCTTCCGCCCGAACCCGCATGCATTGAACTTCACGAAAAGAGCATTCATGACGCTTCATTCTATCAGGAGATCCGCGACCTCTGCTGCAGGAACCCGAAATCTGTCAATACCATGATCATTTCCTTTGGCAGTGATCTGGAGAACCTGGACTTCGCTCATAAAATATCCATCAAGAAACAGGAATGGGGTTTAACCAACCTGTCCATCTATGTCCGTGTACAGAACAGAACCATTCAGGAAAGCATGTGCAGCTATATGGATGCATATGCTGTCTTCTTCGGTCAGGATGATCAGGTATTCGATCTGAAAAACATCATGTACGACAAAGTTGACAGCATGGCCTATCAGCGGCATCTGATGTATGTGCTGGAAAAACTGCGTGAAAACAATAACGGACTCATTCACACCCGTGAGGAAGCGGAAACCCACGCCATGTTTGAATGGTACACCATGGCTCCCAGCCGCCGCCTGTCCAATACCTATGGCATCATCAGTCTCCGCATGAAGCTGCATCTGCTTCATCTGGATTATGTGCCTCATGTTCCCGGCACATCTTCGCTGTATCTGAACAGCAATGAAGATTATTTTTCCATCTATGCCGAGGATGACCGGCCGGTGCGAAAGACTTCCTCCAGCAGTGCCGAAGGAAAAGACATATATATCTACGAAAAAATCTTTCCGAAAGAGCATTATGCCCGAAACCTCACGCGCAGCAATCTTTGCGTCCAGGAACACTACCGCTGGAATGCCTACCTGATCACAAGAGGTTTTGTACCTGCCTCCATTGAGGAATCTACGGAACAGAAAACCAAAGACCACAGTAACTGGTACTGGATGCGCAAGCACGGAAACCTGACCACATTCGAGGGCCTCTTTCAATACCGCGAGACCATATCACACCGCAACGGACTGAGTGAAAGTCAGGCAGACGTAATCAAATGGGATTACCAGATCATGGACGATGCCTGGTGGTTCCTGCACGCAAACGGATACGACATCATTTCACGATAACGGAAGCGATTGAAGGGTCAGAGAGGTAACACCATGCCGGAACCAGAACTTCAGACTGCAAAAGAAATACCTCAGCAGCATTATGCCGCGTTCATTTCCTATCGTCATCTGTCTCCGGATAAGGAGGTAGCCCAGGCCCTCCACCGCATGCTTGAGCATAACCGGACACGCCCGAATCGTCAGGTGAAAGCTGCAATCCGGCCTGTATTCCTGGATACCGGTGAATTGCCGACACTTGAAAATATTGATGAAGGCATCTGCAATGCTCTGAGAAACTCAGACTGTCTTTTTGTCATCTGTTCACCAAACCTCCCACTTTCCAGATACTGCATGAGAGAAATCTCATATTTCAAGGAACTGCACGGGGGGCGGCTGGACAGAATCTATACTGTGCTGGTCGATGGAGAGCCGGCTGAAGCGTTCCCTGAGATTCTGCGCTACGAAACCGTACCCGGAAGCAATGGAGAGACCTCGACCCGAGAAATTGAGCCTCTTTTCGCGGATGTGCGCGCTCCCACAATCCGGCAGTCCATCCGCAAGCTCAGAAAAACAGAGTATCTTCGTCTTGCCGCCGCCTATTTCCACTGTACCTATGACTCACTCTATCAGCGCCACAGACGGCGTTTGCGCAGACTGATACTCACCTCGGTATCCGCAGTCCTTGTGGGTGCCGCGCTCTTTGGAGCCTATGTATGGCATCGCAATATGCAGGACAGCGCTGAGCGTGCCGCAACCTGCGCAACATATATGGAAGGCTGCAACGAAGAGGGAAACGAACTGCTTTCCATTACGCTGAGCCAAGAATCATGGGACTCAGCGGTTGCAAGCGGTTCCAGCCGGTTCATGACCGCTCTTCGCAGTGCTGCCGTTCAGTATGACTATCGTCTGCAGGTGCCGCCTGTTGCCCCGCTGTTCACAGCCACTTATGAAAACGGTTTTTCTCCGGTTTTCTACAACAAATCTGATGCGGACGTGATCTTTTCCCTAAGTGAGCATGTGCAGCAGCTTACTGATGCAAAAACAGGGAGCATCCTGATGCAGGAACCCGAAGACTCCGTATTCATTGATCACCTTCATCAGGAATACTATGTGACGATTGCCGCTGTGCCGGACAGCAATAATATACTATGGGACACATGGTCACTGTGGCGGGTGGCGGATCATCAGCTGCTGGGTTCACATGCCTTCCGGAGCTCCACCCGCAAAACCCCTCAGTATTCACTCGTCAGTGTTGTCGATGTGGATGATGTCCTGATCATCACGGATGCAGATGAACCTGTTGCCTATCTTTCCACCGACGGTGAAATGCTGACCAAGGAAGAAGCACGCCGGCGCCTTCTCACCGCGCAGGAGGAACCGGAGGAAGAGGATCCGCCTTTCCAGCTTATCAAGGGCAACACCATAAAGAAGACGTTTCCCAGAATCGTAAACAGGCAGGGTGAAGCCGTATTCACATTGAGTACCGCGCCCTCTGTCTATGCGTTTTCACCAGACTGGGCCTATTTCGGATATGTGGAAGATCAGGAGCTCCATATCATGGAAACATCCACCTGGTCTCCTGCGGGTCAGGCATCTCTCAGGGATGGTATACTGAATGAACTGTTCCTTCTGAACAATTCGCACTATGCCGTCTGCTGTTACCGCTCATCCGACAGCTGGTGGGATGCAGATGTGCTGGACTGGAGAAACGGAACGCTCCTTACTTCTCTTGACGGCTACATTCACACTGCCGGCTCCGGATCCACCTTCTACGCAGCCACTCCGAACAGCTGGACGCGCTATGCCTATCACGACCGCACGCAGGAAGACCTTGAAATATGTGCCATGCATGGTTCCGTATGTCTTGCCCGCGACAGCCGCCAGCTCTGTCTTCTGACATGTGACGGAAAGCAGTCCTTCACCACTCCATGTACACCGGATGTCCTTGTACAATGGTCCGCCGATCTTTCCAGGTTTCTTATTCAGAACGGTTCTTCTGTGACCTGTCTTGATGCGTCCGGGCATGCCCTCTGGACACAGCAGTCGGAGGGGCCATCTGCCATCTCAGAGTCCGGAAAGCTGGCAGCAGTTTCTGACGCAGACGGCGGTATCCGGGTGCTGGATGCATCTTCAGGCTCAGAGCTCTATGTGCTCCCGGCTGAACAGACGGCATCAGCAGGCATTTTATCTTCTCTTTCACTGTCTTCTGACGGTATCTGTGTCGCCGGGTTTAAAAAGGCGCTTTTCTTCCCGGTCAAAGGCTCCGCCGTGGAGCTTGGGCCTTATGATCAGATCCGTCTGCACGAAAACGGCATTCTTCTTCTTGAAAGCAGCTCCGCCTATATCCTGGATGCTGAAATCCGGAACATAAAAACCGGTGAGGTTCTGTTTACACCAACAGACAATACTGGTCTTTGTGTCTACTCACCTGTTTCCGGTTACTTTGTTCGGCAGGTTGAAACAAGCGGCAACCATCCCACACGGAATCTGGAAGTCTGGAATGATCAGCATGGAACCATGGTCAGAAAAGCCGTTCTTCTGCTACCGGGTCTGGACGTCACGGATCTCGCGCTTGATTCCACCGGTGAGTATCTCAGTCTCACGGCCGGCGGTATTTCACGGGTATATTCGCTCAGGGATATGACACAGCTGCTCTCGGTCCTCGGCTGCACACTGCGCTATGAGGACGGGCACTTCCGGGATACCGCTTTCCGGAATGGTCAGCTTTATTCCGTTCCCTGTCTGATGTCAGACAGCCTGAAAGAATGGGCACTGTCCTATATCACCGGTATCAGCGGAGTCCGGCAGCTTCGTCAGGAAGAACGGGCACGTTTCGCTTATACAGACTAAACCCTGCACAAGGACAAAAGACAGGAGGAAAGAGAACATGAAACGGCTTATTACAGTCATCCTTGCACTGCAGCTGCTGCTTATCCCCTCACTGCACAATGCCCGGGCTGAAGCAGAATATCCCCCTCTCCCGTTCCCGGCAGAACTGGTTCAGGCGGTAATTGAAAATGTTACTCCTGATGAGGAGAAGGGCCTTATTTCCGTTCTGTATTCAGGTGCAACCCATGATGATCTTCTTTATTACCAAAGCCTCTGTGCGTCCCTGGGAATGTATGCCTGTCCAATGGAAAGCGAAGAAGATGAACTGTATTATCTGGTCGCGCCGGGCAACAGTGTTCAGGCACTTGTTTCCTATCTGGAGAAGGCCCATGCGCTCACCGTTATATTCTCAGGCACTGTCCCCATTGTGACCGATAATGAACTTCAGGATCTGTATGCGTTTTTCTCAACCGATATCCGTCTTCCTTCCAGTGCAACCGGCAACGTCTTTCCTCAGTTCTATGCCTGCTGCGGCGGACAGAAGCCTCAGGAAGACGGCCTGTTTGCGACGGACAGTGTCTTTGATGGAAAGGAGTGCTGGTATGAAAAGTATACGTCCATTACTCCGGAGCTGCTGGAAAACTACTGCCGTCACATGGTACTGTTTGGTTTCAGCGTGAACGCGGATTACTATACCTGCGATGATCAGGATACGGTGGACAGCTGCATTCTGCATCTCTCCAACGGCGATGCAGAGGTTATTGTCATGTATGGCGCATCCATCCAGACCGCCATGGTTTTCTACAAGCCCGGAGTGAAATACACGCTTCTCGGCGTTTCTGAACTGATGTCCGCGCTTTCCGACTAAAACCTGCCTTTGCTTTTTTCCGGGAAGCTGATATATTCTTCTCACCAAGCTGCAAGGAGTGATTCAGATGAATCGTGATGAAGCCCTGAAGATCATCAGGGAAACTGACAGAACCAGTCATTACTACTATCATGCCATGAGCATTCTCTCTGTGGACGGTGTCACCGCGGCGCCGAAGCAGTCTTGGCGCGGGCGCGCCGAGACCACGGGCTTTCTGAGCGGTCAGGTGTGGGAGCTCACCAACCGGCCTGAGTTCGCGGAAGCCCTGGAGCTTCTGAAAGATGACAAGTCCCTGCCGAAGGAGGATGCGCGGCTGGTGGAGCTCCTGCGGGAATCCATGGAGGAAATCCGTCTGTTCACCCGGGACGAGTTTGTGGCCCGGCAGCAGCTCCTGACGGAAGCGGACAATTACTGGCATGAAGCCAAGGAAAAGAGCGACTACAGCCTGTTCGCGCCGTATCTGGAAAAACTCATCCGCGACCAGAAGGAACTGGCCCGGCGCAAGGATGCCTCAAAGCAGCCCTATGACGTGCTGCTGGACATGTATGAAAAGGGCACCAGCACCAGAACACTGGACCCCTTCTTTGAACTCATCAGCCGGGATCTGCGCCCCGTGGTCAAGCAGGTGGCAGATGCGCCTCAGCCGCGGGTGGATTTCCTGCACCGCGTCTATCCCATTCACCTGCAGCGCGTCTTTTCCGACCGTGTCATGGCGCTCATGGGCATTGACCGGGAGCGCTGCAGCATCGGCGAGACCGAGCATCCCTTCACCGACGGCGTGAACAAGTGGGACGTGCGCATCACCACCAAGTATCTGGAAACAGACGTCGCCTCTTCCCTGTACTCCGTGATTCACGAGGGCGGGCATGCCCTGTACGAGATGGGCGTCCGGGACGAATATCAGTTCACCAGCCTCGCCGGCGGCTCATCCATGGGCCTGCACGAGAGCCAGAGCCGTTTCTATGAGAACCTCATCGGCCGCTCCCGCGCCTTTACGCACGCGCTGTTCCCCATCTGCCGGGAACTGTTCCCCGAGCAGACCGCCGATGTGACGGAAGAGGAATGGTACCGCGCGGTGAACCTGTCCAGACCCAGTCTCGTGCGCACGGAAGCGGACGAGCTCACCTATCCCTTCCATGTCATGATCCGGTATGAGCTTGAAAAACAGATGATCAACGGCGATGTGCCGGTATCCGAGCTCCCGGGCATGTGGAACGAACTGTACAGGAAGGAGCTTGGGGTCATTGTGCCCAATGACCGCGAGGGCATTCTGCAGGACAGTCACTGGTCCGGCGGCGCCTTCGGCTATTTCCCGAGCTATGCCCTGGGCTCAGCCTACGGCGTGCAGATGCTGGAGAGCATGAACCGGGAAATGAACGTGGAAGAGCTCGTGAAGCAGGGCGATCTCGCGCCGGTCACGGCCTGGCTGCAGAAGCGCATCCATCAGTACGGCAGATCGCTCACGCCTGCGCAGCTGCTTGAAAGCGCGGATGTCAGCCCGTTTGAGCCGGAAAAGTATACCCGGTATCTCCGGGAGAAGTTCACATCCCTCTACAACCTGTAATCCCCATTCACTTTAAGCAAGGAGGCGGAATCATGACACTTCAGGAACTGGTTCAGGACGCCCGGCATATTGTGTTCTTCGGCGGCGCCGGGGTTTCCACGGAAAGCGGCATCCCGGACTTTCGCAGCACCGACGGCCTGTATCACCAGAAATATCCCTGGCCTCCGGAAACCATTCTCTCCCATGAGTTCTTCATGACCCGGCCGGAGGAATTCTTCCGGTTTTACCGGGACAAGATGCTGCCGCTGGACGCACAGCCCAACAAGGCGCACATCACGCTGGCGGAGCTGGAAAAAAAGGGAAAGCTCACCGGCGTTGTCACCCAGAATATCGACGGCCTGCACCAGAAGGCCGGAAGCCGCGTGGTGGATGAACTGCACGGCAGCATCTGGCGCAACACCTGCATGCGCTGCGGAAAGAAGTACGGACCCGAAGCCATCCGCGACTCTCAGGGCGTGCCCCTGTGCACATGCGGCGGCCGCATCAAGCCGGACGTGGTGCTCTACGGCGAAGGCCTGGACGACGAGACGGTTTCCCATGCCGTTTCCCTGATCCGGCACGCGGACCTCATGATCGTGGCAGGCACCAGCCTGACGGTCTATCCCGCCGCCGGACTGCTCAATTATTTCCGCGGCAGTCATCTCGTGCTCATCAACCGGGATCCCACCCCTGCCGACCGGGAGGCAGACCTGGTGATCCATGACAAGGTGGGCCAGGTGCTGGGCGGCCTGGACCTGAGCCAATGCTGACCCGTCTCCAGCGCCTGTTCACCCCGGAGGAAAGAACGCGGCTCGCCCGGGCACAGTCCGCGCGCTTTTCCTGCCACACCTTCAGACCCATGGACAGCCGCCAGTTCGCCGCGCTGAGCCTGCTGTGCGGACGCTTTTCCACATCCCGCGCCATTCTGGAGCCCGTACGCGTTCCCCTGGACTTCTTCGGGGGCAGCATTCTGGGCCTGGGCCGCGTGCAGGGCTGCGACACGGTGGTGCAGGTCCTGGCCGGTCCGCAGACAAGTGCGCACACGGAGGCGGGCATCTGCGCGGAAGCGCTGGTGCTCATGCTCACGGACCTTGGCATGGCCACCTGCTATCTCACCGGCGGTTTCCGCAGGGATTATCTGCCTGACCTGCCACGGTCCCTGGACCGGGTCTGCGTCATCTGCGCAGGCACGGGCCTGGAAACGCAGCCCGCGCGGCGCCGGAAATCCCTGGACCGTCTGTGTCAGGGGGATTATGCGACATGGCCGGACATGTTCCGCAGGGCCGCGGAATATGTCCAGACAGCGCCGTCCAGCCTCAATCTTCAGCCCTTTTTCATGTCCGTCACGCCTGACAGCTTCGGTCTGGATTCCTCGGACCGCACCCGGCTGGACCTGGGCATCGGCATGGTGCACGCGGAGCTCGCCTTTGACCGTGCCCATGTCTGGCGCCTGTCCGAGGACCGGCGTGATCCCATGAGCATGGCCATATTTGCATAATTTCTCATTTTTCTGCATTCTCAGTCATCTGTGACCCGATGGGGACAGGAAGTGCATGAAAAGCGGTTTTTCCTTGTATTTCAAGCATTTCCCGTCCTTTTTTCATGCCATGATCTGCATATTTCATTTGCAGGACGCCTCCGTTTCTCTTGCAAATTCATGCATGATTGCCTATAATCCATGCCGTATGACCATGGAAAGGGAGGAATGCGGATATGCAGGAATCGCCGGATCTGATCCGTGCTCTGAATCTCAACGGCCGTAAGCTGAGCAAGAGTCAGAAGCGCATTGCCCAGTATATCGCCGAACACTACGAAAAGGCCGCCTATATGACGGCCAGTCATCTCGCAGAGTGCGTACAGGTCAGCGAATCCACCGTGGTCCGCTTCGCCTCCGCCCTGGGATATGAAGGATATCCGCATCTGCAGAAAGCCCTGCAGGAGCTGGTGAGCCATCACCTGACCGGTTACCAGCGCGTGGTCATGGCCACGGAAATCCGGGAAGACAATGTGCTGGAGACCGTGCTCAAGTCGGATATCGCCAATCTACGCGCCACACTGGAGAAAATGGACCGCTCGGTCTATGAGGACGTGGTGCACAGGATTCTCGAAGCCAAGGCCATCTATGTCATGGGCCTGCGCTCCGCCGCGCCGCTGGCGCAGTTCATGGGCTTTTATCTCAATTACATCTTTGACAATGTGCACCTGGTCTCTTCCGGGTCCACGGACGTATTTGAGGAGATCGCCAAGCTCAAGGCGGACGATGTGCTCATCGGCATTTCCTTCCCGCGCTATTCCAACCGCACCATTGACGCCATGACCTTCGCCAAGCACTGCGGTGCCCAGGTCATCGCCATTACCGACGGTCCGCTGTCGCCGCTGAGCCGCGTCGCCGACGCCACGCTCATGGCGCAGACGGACATGGCCTCCTTTGTGGACTCGCTGGCCGCGCCGCTCTCGGTGATCAACGCGCTGCTGGTGTCCCTGGGCCTGCGGCGCCGGGAAGCGCTGACGGACCATTTCCGGCAGCTGGAATCCATCTGGGATGCGTATCAGGTCTATCTGGGAGATGAACAGCATGACTGATGTGGTGATCATCGGCGCTGGCGCGGCCGGGCTCATGGCAGGCATCTATGCCCAGGAAAACGGGGCGCAGAGCCTGATCCTCGAGCGCAATGAAAAGGCCGGGAAAAAAATCTATATCACCGGCAAGGGCCGATGCAATCTCACCAATGACTGCGACGCGGAGGATTTCCTGAAGGAAGTCCCGCGCAATCCCAGGTTCCTGTACTCGGCCCTGAGCCTGCTCAGTCCGCGCACGCTCATGCAGCGCATGGAGGACTGGGGCTGTCCCGTGGTCGTGCAGCGCGGCCGCCGCGTATTCCCCGCCACGGAAAAGGCCAGTGACGTGACCCGCACGCTCCTGCGCCGCTATGAGCAGCTGGGCGGGCATCTGCAGTACAATACACGCGTGCGCGCACTTTGCGTGGAAGACGGGCATATCACCGGCGTGGAAACCGACCGCGGCCAGGTGCGCACTTCCCGGGTGATCCTGTGCAGCGGCGGGCTCGCTTATCCGTCCACCGGCTCCACCGGTGACGGCCTGAACATGGCACGCGACCTGGGACATACCATCTCCCCGCTACGGCCTTCCCTGTCCGCGCTGGAGACCTGGGAAACCTGGCCCCGGCAGCTCATGGGCCTGAGCCTCAAGAATGTGGAGCTGAGCATGAAGCAGGGCAGGAAGATGCTCTATGACCGCCAGGGGGAAATGCTGTTCACGCATTTCGGCATCTCCGGACCCCTGGTGCTGGAGCTGTCCGCGCACATGCCGGATGACGCTTTTCTGCCGGTTTCCCTGAACCTGAAGCCGGCACTGGATGAAAAAAACCTGGACCAGAGAGTGCTTGACGAGCTCAGTCAGCGTCCGGCCCAGTCACTGGAACACGCACTGTATACGCTCCTGCCGCATTCCCTGGCGGATCTGTTCCCCGGGATCTGCGGGCTGGAGGAAAGGCGCGTGTGTTCCAGCATTTCGCGTGCCGAGCGCCAGACGCTTGTGCACACCCTGCAGAACCTGACCCTTACCCCGACACGGTACCGGCCCTTTGAGGAAGCCATTGTCACCCGGGGCGGCGTTTCCGTGCGCGAGGTCAGTCCTGCCACCATGGAATCCCGGCTGATCCATGGGCTGTTTTTTGCCGGAGAAATCCTGGACGTGGACGCACACACCGGCGGGTACAATCTGCACACCGCCTTTTCCACCGGCGCACTGGCCGGAGCGTCCGCCGCCCGGCATTCGGAGGACTGATCATGCAGTATATCGTGCTGGACCTGGAATGGAACCAGCCTCTGAACTATCAGAGCCGCGCCTTCCGCCTCTACGGCGACCGGCTGCGCTTTGAGCTGATCCAGATCGGCGCCGTGCGCCTGAACGCTTCCCTGGAAATCGAGGACACGATTTCCCTGCCGATCCATCCAGTCTGTTATCCCACCATTCATCCGCGGATCCGGACCATGACCGGGCTCACCCAGGAACTGCTGGACGAGTCCCCCATGTTTGAGGAGGCCA
>CACYNZ010000040.1 GCA_902775835.1 uncultured Eubacteriales bacterium
ACACCGACCTCATCCTGATACGCCACGAAGTCCACATCCAGATGACGGAGCTGATCAATGAACGTCTCGTCCGTCCGGATCTTGTTCGTACCGTAGGGGGCCACAAGGATTTTCTTTTCAGGATCCAGGCCCCGGAAAAACTCACTGTAGCGGCGCACATATTCCATGAACGCCGGATGGAAGTAGGGCCCCGCCTCCGTCTCGTCAGGCAGATACCAGCCGGTAAAGCACTGATAGCCGCGGTACCGATCCATCATCTGACGGCAGGCCGTGAACGCGCGCTTTTCCACTTCCGGATCCTGCATGTTCTCCAGCGGATTCAGCCAGACACCGTAAAAGCCTGCGGAAAGGAATACGGAAAGTCCCAGCTCCTCTGCCGTATCCATCATGACATCCAGGGGATTGTCGCAGGCCATCTGCGCCTTGGGGAATACATCCACCGGCGCATAGCTCTCACATTCATCCGGATACATGATGGAGGAACACATGAGGACAATGGTATCCATGCCCGCTGCCTTCATGTCCCGGAGCATGGTCTGCCACTGCTCCTTGGAAAAGGATCTGAGCGCAGGATTGTAGTATTTGCCCTCCAATGCGCTGTGATGACGGAACTCAAAGAATGAACCGGTTATGGGCATCATGTTCTGTGCCATCTCCTTCTCAGCATTCGCGGATCCGGAGCGTGCGGATCTCAAAGGGTTTCATGGTCAGCGGAATCACAGCCATGTTCCCGCGCGTCTCAAAGGGCGCTTCCTCCAGCGTTTCTTCCAGTCCGTTTACAAATTCCACATTCTTCACGGGGCGGTTCCACACAAGCTCGGAATGCGTTCTCGCATTGTCGGTTTCATACAGGCGCACAATCCAGCCATCCCCGTTCTCAGCGCGCTTGATGGTTTCCAGCACCACGTTGGCACTGGCAGTCCCGGCCAGGGAGAAATGTCCCAAAGTGCCGCTGCCTTCCCGGACAAGCGCCGGCTGGTTCAGGGCACCGGCGGCACGGATGGTGGCCGTCTTTTCACTGCCCTCGTGCGGATACAGGGAATAGGTGAACACGTGCTCGCCCTGGTCGCATTCCGGGTTCGGCTCAATGCCGGACTTGATCAGCGTCAGTGCGATGACGCCGTCCTTCACGGAATGCCCGTACTTGCAGTCATTGAGCAGGCTGACGCCATAGTGGCCTTCCGAGAAGTCCATCCACTTCTGTCCGCAGCTCTCAAACCGCGCCACATCCCAGCTGGTGTTCTGATGCACCTTGCGCTTCACGGAACCAAACTGGATTTCGAATGTCGCCTCGTCGGAATGCACGGTGGTGGGGAAATAGACCTTCAGCAGATGCTGATGCACATGCCAGTCCACATGGGTCTCAAAGTCGATCCTGCGGTCATCGCGGTAGAAGCGGATCTTCTGACAGATCCGGCAGCCGGCAATATTCCGCTCGATTTCCAGCGTGGCGCGCACCGGCCCCTTCTCGGTCCAGGCCATGGACGTCAGATCGTCCACGTCCCAGCCCTTCTCGGTGTAGAAGATATCAATATCCCAGTCATCATAATACATGGGCTTGTCTTCATACATCCGCAGCAGGTTCCCGCGGCTGTTTTCCCGGATGACATCACGCTCTGCCTTGCGGTCATACAGACGGGTCAGGAAGCCTTTCTCGTCAAACTCCGCCGTATAGAAGGGCGTCTCAATGACATTGCCTTCCACGCAGATTTCCGGTTTTTCCTCCGGCACCTCACTGCAGGGCACCAGCGTCTCCCAGCCCTTGGAAGGCAGGTCCTTCAGATAGACCAGCGCGCCGTCCGGCGTGTCCTGGGCGGCATAGATATGTCCGCGGCTGTCCTGGACGCCGGCCGCGTGTGCGCCAGGCAGAAGCACCGGCTCGCTGCTGGCGTAGCCCTTGGTATTGACCACGGTAAAGCCCCTGCTTTCCGGGAAAAGACCGGAAAGCCTTGCCTGACGCATGTGCGCCACGTCATCCTGCAGGGCCTCGTATTCCTTTTTGGAGACTTCATACACCTCGCGGATGGAAGAGCCCGGCAGAATATCATGGAACTGATTGATGAGCACGGTCTTCCACAGCTGGTCCAGCTTTTCAAAGGGATAATGCTCCCCGTCCCCGCACAGGGCAAGTATGGTCTCCAGGTCCATGAGCGCCAGCTCCGCCTTCCGGTTGCCGCGCTTGTTCTGGGCCATGGAGGTGTAGGTGCCGCGGTGATACTCAAAATACAGCTCACCTTCCCATACCGGGAGCCGGTTCGAATCCTTCACGCGTTCCTTCAGTTCATCAAAGAACTGCCCCGCAAACGCCTGGCGGACTTTCGGAATACCGATGATGCCCTTTTCCATGCGCTCGCTGGTTTCCAGCATCTGCCGGGAGGGACCGCCGCCGCCGTCGCCGTAGCCGAAGGAAATCAGGATGTCATTGTTGATCTCCTTCTGCTGATACCGCTTCCATCCGCCGATGATCGCGTCGGGATGCAGGGCACCGTTATAGGTCGTAAAGAAGTTCTCCACAGGCTGGCCCACACCCAGGGTGGTGATCAGGTGCGTGAGCACCTCGGACCCGTCAATGCCGCGCCAGGTGAACGTGTCATAGGGCATCTTGTTGAACTGGTTCCATGCCAGCTTGGTAGTCATGAAATAGTCAATCCCGCAGATCTTCATGATCTGGGGCAGGGCACCGGAATAGCCGAACACGTCCGGAAGCCACAGAATCCGGTTTTCCACCCCGAACTCATCCCTGAAGAAGCGCTTGCCGTGCAGGAACTGACGGATCAGGCTTTCGCCGCTGGTCAGGTTCGTGTCCGCTTCCACCCACATGCCGCCTTCCGGCTCCCAGCGTCCTTCCTTCACGCGCTGACGGATGCGTTCATACAGGTCCGGATGCCGCTCCTTCAGGAACGCGTACAGCTGCGGCTGGCTGGACATGAAGCGGTAGCTGGGATACTCGTCCATGAGCTTGAGCACGGTGGCAAAGGACCGGCACACTTTCTCACGGGTCTGCGCCACGGTCCACCACCAGGCCACGTCAATATGCGTATGCCCGATACAGGTGGCAATGACTTCATCCCATCCGCCCAGCTCCTCATACAGATGCCTGCCGATATATGCCCGGGCCTCCCGGATGCTTGCATAGTATGCTTCGCTGTAGGGCCGGCGCAGGTCCAGAAGGTTTACGGTATCGTTGATCACCTTCACCAGTTCACGCCGCGGCCTGCCGTCCTCTTCCAGTCTCGGGAATGCCTGGAGCGGCACCTGGATATCCCAGTACAGGCCTTCGATCTCCGGATCAATTTCCCTCGCTTCCACGATCAGGCAGAACTCGCTGTGCAGCGTGCCCGTATAGCTCTGCAGGTCCAGACGCAGCATCTCCCCTGCCCGGGCCTCGGAGAACAGCTTGACGTCCCGGTGGTTCATGTCAATGCCCTGCACCGGCGCGCCGTTCAGGAACAGAAGGAACTGGGGATTCTTGCCGTCGTCCCATTCATCAATCTGACTGGAGACATGCAGGAACAGACTCTTTCCGTCAAAGGACTCCGGCACCTGCAGGTCCGTGCGGAACCAGTAGTGCTTGTCGGGTCCGTACCAGTGCATGGTCCGGCTGTCGAAGGGCTCGAAGGCGGCTTCCGCCGCATCCGCTTCCGCCGGGGTTACATAGTTGCCCGCCTTGCAGACCCATCCGGTCACCGGGCAGCGCTGCTTCACAGCTTCCTTTTTCAGTTCATCGCAGATGACCTGAGCTCTCTTGTCCAGGAAAAACATGCCTCATCCTCCGATGCTTTTTATTTTCTGCTGTGTTCCTTCGTAAAGTTCACCAGGTCATCCACCGTGGTGAACGCAAGCCCGGTCACCGTGTCAGCGCAGCCATAGTAGATGGCCATGCGTCCGGTCGCCGCGTCCGCCAGGGCCGCGCAGGGGAAGACCACATTGGGCACATCGCCCACGCACTCATACAGTTCCCAGGGCGCCATGAGATAGTCCATGGAACGGTACAGCACCTTCCAGGGCTCGTCACGGTCCAGAAGCGCCGTGCCCATCCGGTACACAAACCCGTTGCAGGTGGTGATCACACCATGGTAGATCAGCAACCAGCCCTCATCGGTTTCGATCGGCGCAGGACCGGGGCCCACCTTGGTGGACTGCCATGCGGAGTCATTCCCACCGATGGTACCGAACACATACCGGTGATGTCCCCAGAACTCCAGGTCCCTGGACTGGCTCAGGAAAATGTCGCCGAAGGGCGTGTGACCGGTATCTGAGGGGCGTGACAGCATCATGTACATGCCGTTCACCTTTCTGGGGAACAGCACGCCGTTGCGGTTATAGGGAATGAAGGCGTTCTCCAGCTGATGGAAGGTCTTGAAGTCCTCCGTCCAGGCCACGCCGATGGTCGGGCCGTGATAGCCGTTGCACCAGGTGATGTAGTACTTGCCTTCCAGCGGAATGATGCGCGCGTCATAGCGGTATTCCTTGTTCAGGACCTCCGCGTCCGCGCCTGTCATGACAATGGGATCGTCATCAATCTCCCAGTGGAGGCCGTCCTTGGACCGTCCGGCAAACAGATCCATGGAAATGGAACGGCTGTCACAGCGGAACACGCCGGCAAACCCGTCCTTGAAGGGAACAACCGCACTGTTGAACACGCTGTTGGAACGCCGGTTTCCGTTACGGCCGATGATCGGATTGCCCGAATAGCGCCAGATGGCTTCGCGGCAGCCCTCGGGACGGTCTTCCCAGGGCATGTTGGGAATGGAGTTTCCAAGAATCTTTGCCATAGATGTCTCTCACTTTCTGTCAAATACTGACGCGCAGTCGAAATGATGTTTCTCCGTACCGGTTCAAGTTCCTGCACGGAACATGTCATGATTGCAGGTTTTCCCCGCCTGTGCCGGGCATTTCTTCCAGCATCTCCGCCAGTGCCTCCCCCAGGCGTTCCGCTTCACCCGGTAGTACCGGAAGACGCTTGTAGAGATAGGTGGATTCCAGTGCGGCATAGTTTCCCTGTTCGATATCGTCCCGGGTGGGCAGGTAGCCGAGAATCTCCTCCCCGCAGCCGAGCACCATGACATCCGGCATATGCAGCCAGCTGCGCACAATCCCGCCGATGCGCCCGAATCCTTCAAACGGCAGCGCCAGGATCAGACGTCCGCCCAGTATGAGAAACGGCACGGAGATCGGCTCCTCAAACACCAGCGTGTCAAACCTCTCCAGCATTTCCTTCTCCCAGATTCTGGCCACCCGCGCCGCGGGCTTATGCTCTCCGCCTGCACGCGCCACCGCTGCGTCCGCGCTTTCCGAGATGGCGCTGCGCGTCACCGGCATGAGCTTAAGCTTAAACGGCAGACGCCCGAAATCGGCTTTCACAGGCGCATCCTGCATGCACAGGAGCGCCTGGTCCGCCACGGCTTCTGCCAGCCGGTCCCGGCGCTGTATGCCGTTCAGCCCAGGTGTCCGCACCGGGTCCACATCCCCGCACAGTCCATTGAGGAACATGGTCTCAAATCCCTTTTCCTCCATGAGCCGGCATACCTGACCCGGATAGTCGGCCGACACCTGAGGCACCACACCCAGGGTCACCGGATGACAGCCGCAGGAAACGAGCAGCACCGGTTTTGCGCTCCCGCGCCGCAGCACAACTCCCCGCACCTGCCTGTCTAGGTCCCCGTCTTCCGACGAACGGTTATAGATGAGCCCCTCCGGCAGCATGCCGGATGTCTGTCCGATGGCCGTGACTTCCATACGGTTTTCCGCAGACCGCAGGCATGCCTCCAGAATATGCCCCGGCAAAGCATTTCCGTAGTCCGGATCCGTATACCCGCAGCCCTCATGATATTTTACCGTGGGCCCGCAGTGCGTATGAATGCTCACGATCATGAGATGTTCCGGTGCCCAGCCCGCCTCCGCCAGTCCCTGCTTTACCCGGTCCACCACGGTCCGGCTCAGGCCCAGCAGGTCACAGCATACCAGAAACACCGTGGTCTTCTCCCAGCTCAGGCACAGGCTCCGCACGTACAGCGGATCCAGCACGGATTCAGCCCGGCGTCCCAGGTAATACCCGTATCCGCACAGTTCCAGGCCCAGCGGCGGAGTAATCTCCACACGTCCAAATCCTGCCAGCATCGCGATCACCTCTCCTTACAGACACGGAACCTGCTTCTGATAGCGTTCAATCAGCTTTTCATTGTACGCATCCCCGCCGTCCACATTGCTGGAGATGAAGTACTCAAGCGTTTTCCCTTCCTGACGCGCGATCTCCTCGGCCCTGGCGGATACTGCCTGCAAAAGGGCTGCCCCGATCACGGTGGACGTGGGGCTGACTCTGCGTCCGTCTCCGGTCTCCACCACCGCATCCCCGGGAACACCCATGTTATCAAGCACCAGATCGCAGACTTCCATCAGCCGCTTCCCCGCAGGATTTCGCGGCGTCACGGATGAGGAATGCGCCACGCTGGTCAGGCAGATGGTGTGCACGCCCTTTTCCCGGGCCAGCATGGCCATTTCCACCGGCGTCGTGTTCCGTCCCGAATTGGAGATCAGCAATAGCACATCGCCTTTTTTCATGGGCAGGCTGCGCATCAGCTCCTCCGCCAGCCCGCTTTCCCGCTCCCACGCACTGGACGCGCTCGCGTGTACATGCAGCATCAGGCGCTCGTCAAAAATGGGATGCACCCGCACCGGACCGCCGGCCCGGTAAAAGATTTCCTGGGCAAGCAGTCCCGCGTGCCCCGTTCCGAATGTATACAGCATTCCATTCTGCGTCAGGCTGTCAGCAATGATCCTGGCAGCTTCCTCAATCCTGTCCGCCTGGGCGGAAAAAGCCCGGTCCAGCATTTCTGTCACAGCGCAGGCATAGCGCCTGGCCGCATTCTCCTCATGCATGTTCCCATCCTCCTTTTTTCATGGATGCCCGCAGTTCCCGCACAAACGCCGGATCCTGCCCCCTGTGCGTGCCCAGAAGCACCGCTCCGATTTCCGGCGGGAATTCCGGAAACGCAACTTCCGGCTTTCCGGCTTTTTCCAGTGCCTGCGCAAACAGCTGCACGGTCCACGGATGATGCCGGAAGATCCCGCCGTACACATAAACGTCCGGAAGCGGATCCTGATCTTTCAGCAGCGGAGCCGCCTGATCCGCAAGGCGCCGCATCTGCTCCCGCACCATACCAAGGCACACCTTTTCTCCTTCCCCGGCCAGGCTCAGCACCTGTCCTGCAAGACCCGCCGGAAAAGCCGGATCAAAGGGCACCCGGTAGAACGCGCCCAGAAGTTCCCGCGGCCTGTGCACGCCAAAATACCCGAGCACGGTTTCCTTGAGAAGTCCCACGTCCTCTCCGCGTTCCGACGCGCGCAGCACATGCCGCACGGCCTGCGCCGCAAGCTCATAGCCGCTGCCGGGATCCCCCAGTGCATACCCCCAGCCGCCGCTCACACGCTGCCTGCCCTGCCGGTCTGCCAGAAGGATCATGGACCCGGTTCCGCAGATGACCGCCATGCCCGGACCGCCGAGCGTTCCGCCGGAGAGCGCAACCATGGCGTCCGATTCCAGGCGCACGCCGGCCATATCCCAGTCCGGCGCACACAGGGCCGCTGTCATGTCCGGACTTCCCGGTCCGTCCAGCGAGGCAAGACCGGCTGTAAGGCTTGTAAACCGCTCCGCCCCGCACTCCCGCAGAACTTCCCCGACCAGGGCATGCAGATGTTCCCGGACAATTGCCCTGCCCAGGTTGTTCTCATTCAGGGAACCGCCCTCCCGCACCGTCAGGACGCTGCCGTCCCCGGTTACAGCGGCCGCCATGGCATGGGTACCGCCGCCGTCTATGCCGATATGTATCTCCATTTGCTTCGCCTGCCTGTCACAGATAATGGGAGGGCACGGAAAATGTCTGATAGAACTGCATGCCGCCCTTGCGCCCGGACGGAAGCGGCGCTTCCTCCAGCACCGCCACCCGGTCCAGACTGCCTGACAGATAGGCGTTCAGTTCCTCCTGCACATCCTCCATCCGTGTCATGGTGGCGCCGTATCTCCGGCACAGAAGCTCCCAGCCCTGCGGCTTCATGTCCCGCCACCACAGTTTTCGGTGCGCGCGCATGAGGCTGCGTTCCAGCTCCACAGCCGCCGGAATGTCCGCAGCTGCCGCGCTGAGCTGCCCGCGGTCCCCCTGCTGATAGGCGCTTCGGATCCTGCGCATCATCTCTGCCTTGCACGCGGCACAGCGCAGTGTCAGACGCGTATACTCGATTTCCACATCGTCCGCATCTTCCGGAAGCGCCGCGGCCGCCTTCTTCAGCGCGTCCTCATAGGCCTGCATGTCCACCCCGGGGTATTCCGTAAACGGATACAGCATGTCTCCCCAGATCAGGCCTTTACCGGCCCGGATGTCCCTCGTGTCCGGGAAAAAGGCGGCCATGGCCTGGATATACACTTCCTCCCGCCCGGAAATCCGCCGGCCCATTTCCTTCCACTGCGCTTCATCCAGTTTTCCGGTCCAGCAGGCTTCGGAGAACAGCGCAAGCCGCGAAAGAGCCAGGAAGCAGTCCGTTTCATTGCCGTCATCGCCCCAGATCGTGGCCAGCACATGCTTCACGCCGTGGCGCAGGCATGCTTCCAGTGCCGGAACCATGGTGGCGTCCGCCATCCGGAAGTCCGGCAGAAAGCCGTGCCAGGTATGCATTCCGCCAGCGAACCACACCGGACGCTGCATCTCCTCATGCCGCAGAAGCATCCGGTCATAATGCGCCGGATCGGTGTGCTCATAGTCCCAGTAGCACAGTTCGGCCTCCGGCAGGTTTGCCAGGGCCTGCTGCGGAACCACAGCCTTCGGGTCATAATAGTCCGCGCCGGCACTGGCCAGGCGGAAGAACATGTCGGACCAGAGCATGGGCTCAAACCCGTGCTTTCTGCACAGTCCGGCCACCCGGTTCATGTGCCGGGTGAGCAGATCAAACCGGTCCACGGCCCCGTGGATCGAATAGTATCTTCCAAGCCCCACGGAAGCCGCCTCGTCCATGCCGATATGGATGCGGCGGGAGCGGAAATTGCTCCGCATGGCCTTGATTTCCGCCTCTATGAACGCGTAGGCGTCCTCGTCATCGCACAGAAGCACCGTGGCCTGATCCCGGATGGGAATGCTCCGGTTCCACTGCAGGAAGGATCCCAGATGCGCCAGTGTCTGGATGCAGGGCACCACTTCCACGCCAAGCTCCAGGGCATAGTCGTCAATTGCCCGCAGTTCCTCAGACGTATACCTGCCCCGCAGATAGCCGAAGTAGGGATAGTCCTCCAGTGTATACAGATCTTCCGTATACAGCATGAACAGGTTCATGCCCAGCGCGGCCGTGCGGTCAAGCAGGCGGAACACGGCTTCCTTCTTCAGCACAGCCCCGCGGGACACATCCACCATGACCCCGCAGTGCTCAAAATGCTTCTGCTGACGCACATGCATTTCCGCGTCCTTTCCCTGTTCCCGGACATGGCAGGAAAGCAGGAACAGGCCGCGGCATATGGCCGGACCGCTCTCACCGGCAATCTTTCCCCGGCCGCCTGCCCAGTCGATCTGCAGCCCGTCCCCGGCTTCCAGTTCAAGTTCCCCTCCAAGATCCACGCCCGTCAGATCCGCCATGCGCCGGCGCAGAACATCCATGCTCATTTCCGCAAAGATCCCGTCCATTGCCCGTTTCCTTTCTGATTCGAATTTGTGCAGATTCCGTTTTCATTCATAATTCGCTGCCGCATGCCTGATTCCTTCATGGCCCGGATGCAGCTTTTCGCGATTTCTCATTCCCTGAAAAAGCGCCTCCGGCCGGTAGGCATGCCGCCGTCAAAAGCGTATAATGTACATGGCCTTTGAAAGGAGCGAAAAACATGAATTATCAGGATGCCTACATGAACGAGGAAGAACTCATCCGTCTGCGCCGGGAAATCCACATGCACCCGGGACTTGCCTGGGATGTGGATGAAACGGCAGACATTGTCTGCCGCGAGCTCGAGAGTTTCGGCATTCCCTATGAGCGCGGCCTTTACGGCCGCAATACCGTGACCGTCACCATCCGGGATGATCTGAGCGGGTTCACCATCGGACTGCGCGCTGACATGGACGCACTGCCCATTCAGGAAGTCGACCGCGGACAGCCCTATATTTCCCGGAACCCCGGCATCATGCACGCCTGCGGGCATGACGCGCATACCGCCATGATGATCGAGACGGCCAAAGCCCTGTGGAGCATCCGGGATCAGCTGCGATGCCGGGTCCGAATCCTTTTCCAGCCCTGTGAGGAAAGCCGGCCCTCCGGTGCCCGGACCATGTGCGAGCACGGCGTCATGAAGGATATCGACTGCATTGTCATGTGCCATGTCAACTGCGGCGATCCCTGCGGCACGCCCTCCTGCTGCAGCGGCATCACCAACGCCACCTCCACGCCCTTCCGCATCACCACCTTCGGTGAGAGCGTGCATGTGGCCAGTCCGCACAGGGGCAAGGACGCCCTGCTCATGGGCGTACGCATCTATGAGGGCATTCAGCAGATGCTCTCCCGGCAGATCGACCCCTTTGCGCCCTGCGTCATCGCCGTGTGCACCATGCAGGCCGGCACCACCCGTGCCCGCAATGCGGACAGATGCGAAATGACCGGCTCGATCCGCTGCTTCGATGACAGGGTCCTGAACTGGATCCGGCAGCGCATGGACCGGCTCTGCGCCAGTGTCTGTTCGGACCTGGAAGGCTCCTACGAGCTGGAGATTGATCCGGAACCGCTGCCCGTGGCCGTCAACAATGATGCCATGTACCGCGCCTTTGCGGACACATGCCGCAATGTGCTCGGTGAAGGCGGCCTGGCCCCGCTTCTGCCCTCGCCCGGCGGGGAGGATTTCGCGTACTATGAAAAGGAAAAGCCGGGACTCCTCTTCGGGCTCGGTTGCCGGAACGACGAGAAAGGCTTCAACCGTCCGGCGCATACGGACACCTGGGATCTGGACGAGCACGCGCTGATCACGGGCGTACGGCTGTTCGTGCAGTTCATTCTGGATCACATGGACGGCATTCCCGGGCTCCGCGCCTGAGCATCCTTTTCCGCTTCATGCATTGCCACCGCAGGCGAACCGGGATATAATAAGGGCACATGCAAACCGTTTTCCTTTCCATAAAGACGCATAGTTCAGGAGGTGCATCCATGCTCAAGGATTTCGAGAGTGTCAAACCGGACGACAAGGAAAACCTCAATGAGGAAATATCCCAGTACCGCAGCCGGCTGATGGCGCAGCAGCAGCTGATCCGCGACGGCAAAATCCCGGTCATCGTGCTGGTGGAAGGCTGGTCCGCCGCCGGCAAGGGCAGTCTGATCAAGGAACTGATTTCCGAGATTGACCCCCGCTTCTATCATGTCTTCTCGCCCCAGGTCATTCCTGAAAAGGAAGCGCGCTATCCCTTCCTCTATCCCTTCGCCACCGCCATCCCGGAAAACGGGAAAATCGTGTTCATGGATTCCGGCTGGATGGAGGCCGTGGTCCGCGCCTTCCACAGCCGTGAAATCACGCCCGGCGAATACCGGAGCCGCGTGCGCCAGGTCTGTGAGTTTGAGCGTCAGCTGCGCGACGGCGGGTACATGATCCTCAAACTTTTCCTGCATATCGAGAAGGATGAGCAGCGCTCCCGGCTGCTCGAGCTGAAAAAGAATCTCGACACCCAGTGGCGGGTCACGGACCAGGATCTGTGGCAGCACCGCGAATACAAGCGGATCCGTGAGGCCTATGACGATTTCATGGACTCCACCGACGAGATCATACCCTGGCATGTGCTGGACGGTTCCCACCGCAAGCAGGCCGTGCGCGATGCCCTGAAGCTTCTCGTGGAAGGCATCGACCATCATCTCAGTGCCGGGCGTTATGTGGGCGAGCCGTTCGAGGAGAGCTTCCATCTTCTGGACATGCCGAAACTGAAGGACGTGGACCTGAGCCCGAAGCTGGACGACGACGTTTACAAGAAAAAGCTCAAGAAGCTGCAGGCAAGGCTCAGCGAGCTCCATAACCAGATCTACCGCCTGAAGATCCCCGTGGTCCTGTGCTATGAGGGCTGGGACGCCGCTGGCAAGGGCGGCAACATCCGCCGTGTGGCCTATCCCCTGGATCCCCGCGGCGTGGACGTGATGCCCATTGCCTCCCCCGAACCCCACGAACTGAACCGCCAGTACCTGTGGCGTTTCTGGACGCGCCTGCCCCGGAGCGGACACATTGTCATCTTTGACCGGACCTGGTACGGACGCGTCATGGTGGAGCGGCTGGAGGGCTTCTGTTCGGAAAAGGACTGGAAGCGCGCCTACAACGAGATCAATGAGTTCGAGCGCCAGCTCACCGACTGGGGTGCCGTGGTGCTGAAGTTCTGGATCCATATCGACAGCCAGACCCAGCTGGAGCGGTTCACCGACCGCCAGAACACACCGGAAAAGCAGTGGAAGATCACCGAGGAAGACTGGCGCAACCGCGAAAAGTGGGATCAGTATGAAGAAGCCGTGGATGAAATGCTTCAGAAAACGTCCACCAGGAACGCGCCATGGTTTATCATCGAGTCCAATGACAAAAAATATGCACGCATCCGGACTCTGGAAATCATCATCGAGCATCTGGAGCGCGCATGCCGGGACCGCATCGAAAAGACCCTTGAATAATCCCTCCTGACACAGACAGCGGCATGGTTTCAGCCATGCCGCTGTCTTCATAGATGCTTTACCGCAGGCCCATATCGCGGAACTTATCCCAGGCAAGGGAGTGCAGATGCCTGCGGAACGCAAACAGCGCCTCACTGGTGCGGCTTGGATAGACACGGTTGCTCAGCAGGAGCACATAGAACCCCGTCTCCGGCTCCACCAGCAGGCTTGTGCCGGTGAATCCGGTATGCCCGAAACAGGGGTCCGGTACATCCGGACCGAAAAAGGTGTCCGGTATGCCTGCGATCTGGAAGCCGAGCCCTCTGTGGGCTGCCTGGCCCCGGGTATGATTGCGCCTAGCCAGCTCCAGGGTTTCCGGCTTCAGAAAGGATCCGCCTCCCGAAGCGAGCATGCCCGCAAACACTTCCCCGTCCTTCAGCGGCATGAACACCCCGGCATTTCCCGAATTTCCGCGCAGGAAGCGGGCGTTCTCATCGTGCACGATTCCGATCCATGGCTTCCCGCTTGTCCGGTCCACTTCCGTGGCCGCACATCTGTCCCGTCTCCGGGGACAGTAGCAGGTGTCCTCCATGCCCAGCGGCAGGAACACGCGCTCCCGAGCTATGTCCATGAGCCGTCCGCCATAGAGCGTTTCCAGCATCTTCCCGAGCAGGATATACCCGATGCAGGAGTAGACCGGCTTTTCCCCCGGCTTGCCCTGCAGCGGATGCGCGAATATGGCCTTGAGCGCCTCATCCGGGCCAGCGCACTCCTCTTCCAGCCAGAAGTCCGGCACAAACCCGGCGGTATGCGTCATCAGCTGGTACACGGTAATGCCGCTTTTGTCCGGCGGTGCCTGCGGGTACAGATCCCCGACCCGGGTTTCCAGAGTCCAGGCGCCCTCCTCCACCGCTTTGAGCGCCAGCATGGTGGGCCCGAGAATCTTCGAAAGGGACGCCATATCCCAGAGTGTGTTCCGGTCCACCGGCGTGTCTCCGGGCAGCGGAGCTTCCCCGACAAACGCCTCGGCCAGCACCTGTGTGCCCAAGCCGATGGCAGCGGCAGCGGCGGGAAACGCGCCGATTGCGCGTCCCTCTTCCAGCTGCGCGCGTAAAAATTCCTGCATGTTCATGCTTTTTCCTTTCTCCACGGGATGAATTCTGCTATACTTTCAGTATTGCCTGACAAAAACAGGAGGAATGCTTTCATGGAACTCAAAAAACTGGATACAGAGCAGCGCAATCCCCGAACCATGCATATCGATACGCTCTCCACCATCGACATGGTGCGCCTGATCAACGAAGAAGACCACCGCTGTGCCGAAGCGGTGCAGGAAGTGCTTCCCGAAATCGCCCGAAGTGTGGACCTGATCTATGACTGCATTCATCAGGGCGGCCGGCTGTTCTATGCCGGTGCCGGCACTTCCGGACGTCTCGGCGTGCTGGACGCGGCCGAGTGCCCGCCCACCTATGGTGTATCCCCGGACCTGGTCGTCGGACTCATTGCCGGCGGGCCGCCTGCCTTCCTCAAGGCCGTGGAAGGCGCGGAAGACAACCGTGAGCTGGGACGCCAGGACCTGGAGGCTCATCAGTTCACATCACGCGACGCCCTGGTGGGCATTGCCGCCAGCGGACGCACGCCCTATGTCATCGGCGCCATGGACTACGCGCGCTCTCTCGGCGCCCCGGTCATGGCCCTGGTATGCTGCCGTGACAGTGAGCTTTCCCGGCATGCGGATGTCACCATGGCACCCATTCCAGGCCCGGAAGTGGTCACCGGCTCTTCCCGCATGAAAAGCGGCACCTGCCAGAAACTGGTGCTCAACATGCTCTCCACCTGTGTCATGATCCGCCTGGGCAAGGTGTACGGCAACCTCATGGTGGACGTGCGCGCCAGCAACGAAAAGCTTGTGCACCGGGCCATCTCCATTGTGGTCACGGCCACCGGCTGCGATGAGTCAGCCGCCCTGCAGGCCCTGAACGCCTGCGGTTTTTCCTGCAAGACAGCCATCATCATGATCCTGCTGGGCCTCGGCCCCAAAGAGGCACAGGCAGCCCTTGACGCCTCCGAAGGCCGGATTGCGCAGACCATTGCCGGCTTCAAAAAGTCCTGATCACAGATTCAGCGCGTCATAGACCAGATCGCGGATCCGCGGATGCCGCTGGTTCCACGACAGGAAGTCGCCCGCCACGTGCTGCAGATACACAATGGACAGATGGTGCACGGGATCACAGACAAAGTATCCGCCGCCGTTTCCGTCCCAGCCGAACTCACCGGCGGGACTTCTGTACAGGGTCGGATCCATCAGGGTGCGCACCGCAAGGCCGTATCCGTATCCGCGCACATGCCGGATCTTATGAAAATCCTGCCACGCTTTCCCGCGCTGCCGGTTGGTGCGCATGTCCCGTACCGAATCTTCGGAAAGAATCCGCGCTCCGCTGGCCGCTGTGCCGCCGCAGGCAAGCGCATCCGCCAGAAGGCTCAGGCCTTCCACGTCCGCCATCAGCCCGCCGCCTCCGCCTTCCAGAAACGGTGTTTCCCGGAGGTAGCTGAGATTCCGGGAAATCTCCTCCATGGAGGCATCTTCCCGCCTGGCGTACTGGCGCCGTATCCTGGCGCGGTCCGCTTCCGTGGGATGATACGTCATTCTTCCCGCGCCGAGTGGGTCACAGATGCGTTCCTGCAGCTGCGCTTCCAGGCTCGCATGCTCAACGCTCATCAGCACAGCGCCCAGCACGTCGAGGCAGAGGCTGTACCGGAACCCGCACCCGGGCTCAAACCCCAGCGGCGAGCGGGCAATCCCCCGGGCAATGTCCACCATACTGGCCGCCTGCCCGTGCTCCAGATAGGCGCTTTTGATGCCCTCTGACTCCAGATCATAGTCCAGGCCCGCCTGCATGCTCATGAGATGCACGAGCTTTATGGGATTCCGGGCTTCCCTCAGGCCCTCGCCCGTCCGGACCTGCATGTGCGAAAACTCCGTGAGATATCGGCTCAGCGGAT
>CACYNZ010000041.1 GCA_902775835.1 uncultured Eubacteriales bacterium
AATAGGCTTCTGATATACGCTCATCAGCTTGGATCCGCCCCAGGGCGTAAGACTGCCCCCGCGGAACGCCGGATGCATCCTCAGCGGCAGCAGCGCGCAGTCACTGGTCAGCGGCTTTTCCAGGCACAGGCTTTCCCTGGGTCTGCCGCGCAGAACCAGCCGCCCTGATGTGCGCATGCCGCGCCTGTCAAACAGCCGGAGGGCCAGGGTATTGTCCTGGTACACATCACAGCGCACACAGTCGCAGCCCCTGTCCCGGAGCATGTCCTCGGCTTCTTCCAGTACCTTGGTGCCATATCCCTGGTCCTGCATGCCGGGATGCACGCAGACACGGTAGAAATATCCGGGATGCCGGCCAAACAGCCAGTTCACCTGCTCAAAGCAGTCCATGCCGCGCTCGGACACGGTCACGGCCATGGCGGGACCCTCCGCACCGTCCGCGCAGTAGAGTTCTCCGCGCTCAATGTCCTCCGTCAGTGTCTGGCGGCTGGGATAGGTGCCGAAATGCCACTGATGCAGGCCCTCCGCTTCCATGCTGCTGCATACATCGGCATACAGGGCGCACAGGGCATCCAGATCGCTCATGGCGGCTTTTCTCAGAATCATCTCTCTTACCTCCTTCTTTCCCGGATCGGGAAACCAAACACTGCCCCGCTGACGGGACAGGCCTCTATGCATCCGCCGTTTCCGGCGGATTATTCTTTTTGCAAGCGGAAGTTATTTTACCATGCCCGGCGTTGAGTCTCAAGCGGAAAAGCTTGCTTTTTGCTTGCAATGCTGTATTCTTTCTGTTACAATCACGGCTACTCGGACTTGAAGGGAGTGGAGTGCATGCGGATTTTCCTGGATGCCATGGGCGGAGACAATGCCCCCCAGGCACCGGTAGACGGTGCGCTTGAGGCACTGAGGCTGTACCCGGATCTCACCATTGTGCTGGCGGGCGACCTGAATGTGGTGGAACCGCTGCTCAGGGACTGCGGTGAACTGCGCAGCCGTATTGAACTTGTGGACGCGCCGGAAGTCATCACCAATGATGAAAGCCCGGTCATGGGCGTGCGTCAGAAGAAGAAGAGCGCCACGGTGATCGGCATGCTCCAGCTCAAGGAAAAGCAGGCGGACGGGTTTGTTTCCGCCGGTTCCACCGGTGCGGTCCTGGCCGGCGGCATGTTCCGTCTCGGCCGGATTCCCGGCATTGAACGTCCCGCGCTTGCCCCGATCCTGCCCAACGGTCAGCCCGTGGGCGCCCTGCTCATCGACTGCGGCGCGAACGTGGACTGCAAGCCGGATTACCTGGTGCAGTTCGGCATGATGGGCTCGGTGTACATGCGTGACGTGATGGGCGTCAGGGATCCCCGGGTGGGCCTGATCAATATCGGCGTGGAAACCGACAAGGGCAACGCGCTGGTCAAGGAGACCTATCCGCGCATGGAAAAAGCGCCCTACAATTTCGTGGGCAACGTGGAAGCCCGGGAAATCACCAACGGCGCGGCCGACGTGCTGGTCTGCGACGGGTTTTCCGGAAACCTGGTGCTCAAGTTCATGGAAGGCGTAGCCAAGACCATTCTCGGCATTGTGAAGAAGGAACTGCTCGCCGACACGCGCTCCAAGCTGGGCGCCGCCCTGGCAAAGCCGGCTTTCCGCCGCGTGAAGAAGGACATGGACTATTCCGAGGTGGGCGGAGCCCCGCTGCTGGGCGTATCCGGCTGCGTGGTCAAGGCCCACGGCTCCAGCAATGGTCACGCCCTGTGCTGCGCCATCAAGCAGCTTCGGAAAATGATCGAGGCCGATGTGCCCGGCACCATCGAAAAAGGCCTGGCGGACATGCTGCCGGACGAAGAATGACTTCAGGCAGAATCCCGGAAACGGGCTGCATATAGAAAAAACGACGCATTGGATTACAGGAGGCAGGTAGTATGTTTGAAACCGTACGTTCCATGATTGCCAAGCAGCTGAAAGTTGACGAAGCCAGCATCACCCGTGATTCCCGTCTCATTGAAGACCTGAACGCTGACAGCGCCAATATCATGGTGATGATCATGGACCTGGAAGACAAGTTCGGCATCATGGTGGAAGACGATCAGATCATGAAAATGAAGACCGTCGGCGATGTGGTGGATTACATCGAAAAGCACCAGTAAGGCATGCTGCTCCGGCTGAAACCCAGCCGGGGCTGCTTTCGTTTGACGGAGGCGTTTATGCAGGATTTATCCCCGCTCATGCAGCGGCTTTCCTATACATTCCATCGCCCGGATCTGCTGGTCCAGGCCCTGACCCACCCGTCCATGGGGCACCATCACAATCAGCGGCTGGAGTTTCTCGGGGACGCGGTGCTTCAGCTCATTGTCAGTGACATGCTCTACGCCACGCATCCCTCGGACCAGGAGGGCAGTCTGACCCATCAGCGCCAGCTGCTGGTATGCGAGACCGCGCTGAGCGAGGTCGCTTCCAAGCTCGGCCTCGGGCAGTATCTGATCATGGACCACGGCGAGGAGCTCAGCGGCGGACGCGAAAAGTCCAGTGTGCTGTGCGATACCATGGAGGCTGTGCTGGCCGCCGTGTACCTCGACGGCGGCATGAATGAGGCGACGCGCATTGTGCGCCGCTTCTGGCCCCGGCCCGAGGACGTGAAAATGCCCATGCAGGACAGCAAGAACGTGCTTCAGGAGCGTCTCCAGGCGCAGGGCGGCGATCCGCCGGCGTATGTGATCACCGGTCAGTCCGGTCCCGCGCACTCCCCCATGTTCCACGCCACGGTTTCCCGGAACGGAAAGATTCTGGGCACCGGCTCCGGAAAAAGCAAGAAGGAAGCCGAGAAAGCGGCCGCGCTGGATGCGCTGGCGCGCCTGGACCAGGCCGGAAACGCATAAAAGCGAGCAAAACCCCTGTACCCATTTACCGGGTCAGGGGTTTTCTACTGCTCATGCGCCCGTCAGAAGGCGCCGTATATTCCGCTGCAGCGCACGGAAGCGCTCATAGTCGCTGCCCGTACCGCAGAGCATTTTCGCGTCGCAGGGCGTGCCCGGACCTGCCACGGTTTCATTCGTCAGTATATCCCGGCACATGCTGCCGATAACATTGGCATACCCACTGCCGGTGCGCACAATCCCGCCGCCGCACATGCTGTACACCAGCCGGGCGGTCACATCCGCCTGCCCGGTCCAGGGCGCCTGATCCGTCCACTTCTCCGGCGCCGCGGAGCTTTCCCGGCACCAGGCCATTTCCATCACAGCCCGCAGCTGCCACAGGTTCTCAATGCCCGCAAACTGCGGAACATAGATGCAGGCTATGCCTTCAAGCCAGGGATCCCGCACACGTCCGCGCATGATTTGCGCGATCGCCCTCCGGTGCGCTTCGGGCACCGGATTGCTCATGCCGGCGCGCTTCATGGCCGCGTCAATCAGTGCCTTGAGCGTCAGGCAGTCGTCCACACTCCGGTGCGCGCCCGTCACCGTATACCCGATCAGTCTCGCCATATCCTGCAGCTTGTGGCTGACCGTTTCCGGCCAGTACTCCCGGGCAATCTCCAGGGAGTCCGCATACGTGTCGGGCATGGCAAGCCCGCTCACCCCCGTCCAGTGCTTCAGGAACGAGAGGTCAAAGTCCGCGTTGTGCGCAATGAGGGGATCCCGGCCCGCAAAGTCCAGGAACGCTTCCAGCGCTTCCCCGATCAATGGCTGGCCCATGACCATCATCTGGTTGATGCCGGTGAGCTCCGTGATTCTGTCGGGGATTGCGCATTCCGGGTCCACCAGCATGTCGAACTCGGCTTCCACACGGCCCCGGACCACCCGGACCGCGCCCAGCTCAAGGATCCGGCAGGACCTTGGATGGAACCCGGTGGTTTCCAGGTCAAAGGCCACATACCTTTCCTGCGCCATTTCCAGAAACCGGTGGTTTCCCAGCATGCGGAAGCCCTGCCGGGACATATAGGGCTGATCCGACCGGGCAAAAACATTGACTGCCATGACACTCCTCCTCAAGACTTCAGGAACATTCTTCCCCGGAAGCACAGTTTCCTGCAAAAGATGCATATTTCCCTTCCCTGTGTTTTTTTCGTGCACGCGATTCCCGCATTTTTTGACATGCCTAATCATAAACGATATAATGCGCTTGCCCTGGCCTGCCTGCCGGCAGCTCTGCACCGGACAGACACAGCAGGACGGGCAATATTATATCAACAGGTATCCCGCGGGAACCTGATTGGAGGAAAACACCATGACCAATACATCCAAAAAACTGAACAACCTTGTACTCCTCTCCCTGTTTGTCGCCCTGGTCATTCTGCTGGGGCTCACCCCCCTGGGGCTGATTCCCCTGGGCTTTATTAATGTCACCATCCTGTGCGTGCCGGTGATTGTCGGCGCCCTGTACATGGGCCCCAAGTACGGTCTTGTGCTCGGTCTTTCCTTCGGCGCCGTCAGTTTCTACGGTGCCCTGACCCGGCCCTCCTCACTGGTCGCCACGCTGATGGGCAAATCCCCGGTACTCGTCTTCATTCTCTGCTTCCTGCCCCGCATTCTCGTGCCCCTGGTCGCCTGCCTGGCTGACCGGAAACTGGCAGGACGCACGCACCGGCTCGCTTCCTCCGCCGTGGCCGCTGCCCTGGGCAGTCTGACCAATACGGTGCTGTACCTGGGACTCATGCTTCTGTTCTACATTTTCTGCGGCATTGACACCACCTCCGTGCTGGCGCTCATCGGCGGCACCGCCCTGATTGCCGGCAGCTGCGAGGCCCTTGCCGCTGCCATTCTTGTACCCCCGGTCCTGGCCGCTGTTTCCCGGATCGGACGCTCCCCCCGGCTGCATCACGCAAAATGAGGTAATTCACTATGATACTTGCCATGGATATCGGAAACACCAACATCAAGGTCGGACTGTTTGAAGGCGAGACCATGACCCATTACTGGCGCATCTCCACCAACAAGATGTACTCCAGCGATGAGTACGGCATGATTCTCACCAACCTGTTCCACAACGGCGGCGCTGACATGGAAAAAGTGGAAGGCATCATTATTTCCAGCGTGGTGCCCACGGTGAACTTCACCATTGAGCACATGTGCTCCACCTATTTCCATCAGGTGCCCCTGTTTCTGGTACCCGGCATCAAAACCGGCATCTCCGTGCGCTACGAAAACCCCAGGGAGCTGGGCAGCGACCGTATTGCCAACGCCGTGGCCGCGTATCACGAGTACGGTGCGCCGGTCATCACCATTGACTTCGGAACCGCCACCACCTTCGGCGTGGTGGACGATGGCGGTGCCTTCCTGGGCGGCTGCATCTGTCCCGGCATCAAGCTGGCCAGCGAGGCCCTGGGCTCCGGCACCGCCAAGCTCCCGCGCTTTGAGCTGACCAAGCCCGAGCACGTGATCGGAAAGACCACCCTGGGCAACCTGCAGTCCGGCATGTATTACGGGTATGCGGGGCTTGTGCAGAACCTGATTCACAAGATCCAGAAGGAACTGGGCAAGAAAGCCACGGTGGTGGCCACCGGCGGCATGGCCCAGATGATGGCCGAGGAAACCGGGGACATCCAGATCGTGGACGGCACGCTGACCCTGAAAGGCCTGCGTCTGATCTGGGAGCGGAATCAGGACAATGCCCGTGGAGGAAACTGAAGATGTCGGAAATGAAGAAGATTGTCATCGGGTTTCTCGGCTGCGGCAATGTGGGCTCCGGCGTATGGAAGCTTCTGGAAGGCTTCCGGGACGACATTGCCCACCGCTGCAGTCTGGAAATTGAAGTCCGCAAAATCCTTGTCCGGTCCCTGGACAAGAAGCGCAGCGTGGACGCGCCAGCGCATGTCTTTACCACGGATCCCGCGGATGTGGTGGAAAACCCGGATATCCAGATGGTGCTGGAGTTCCTGGGCGGCGAGCAGCCGGCCACGGATTACATGCTCCGCGCCCTGAACCAGGGCAAGACCGTCATTACCGCCAACAAGGTGGCCCTGGCCATGAACTGGCATCTTCTGCAGAAGGCCGCCGAGGACCACGGCTGCGGGCTGTACTACGAAGCCAGTGTGGGCGGCGCCATTCCGGTCATCCAGACCCTGGGCACCGCGCTGAACGCCAACCGCATTGACAAGCTCATGGCCATTATCAACGGCACCACCAACTATATTCTCTCGCGCATGACATCTGACGGCGAAGACTATGACACAGTTCTGAAAGAAGCCCAGCGCCTGGGCCTTGCCGAGCCCGATCCCTCCAGCGACGTGGAGGGCATGGACGCCGCCTGCAAGCTGTCCATCATGGCCTCCCTGGCCTTTCACGGCCGGGTCACCTATTCCATGGTCTACCGGGAAGGCATTACCGGCGTCAGCGCCGAGGACATTGCCATGGGCCGGGAAATGGGCCTGGTGCTCAAGCCATTGGCCATTGCCAAGCGTGAACAGGACACGCTGGAGATCCGCGTGCATCCCACCTTCCTGCCCCGCTCGCATCCCCTGGCCTCCGTCAACGGCTCCTTCAACGCGGTATTCCTGAAGGGGCATGCATGCCAGGAAATGATGCTCCAGGGCCGCGGCGCCGGGGATATGCCCACCGCCAGCGCGATCGTGGGCGATCTTCTGCACGCAGCCTCCGTAAGCACGCATCTGCATCCCACCTTCCGCAATACGGCCAGCCCGGATCCCGCGCTGACCTTCACCGATAACTGGACCACCCGCTACTACATTCGCCTGAGCGCCACGGACACTGTGGGCGTGCTGGCACGTGTAGCGGACGGGTTTGCCCGCTGCAATGTCTCCATTGCTTCCATGGTCCAGAAGGACGCGGACACGCAGGGCCGGGTTCCGCTGATCCTGGTCACGCATCCAGCGCCTGAACACGCACTGCGCGCCGCGGTACAGGGGCTTGACCCGGAAATCTGCCGGGTGGAGTCCGTCATCCGCGTCGAGGAATAAAAAAAGAGGCACTGCCTCTTTTTTCCGTTCCGGTTTCTTGCACCCCTGTCTGAAAGGAGGCCGCCGCTTGCGCAGGGTATCTTTTCTCTTTTCGCTTCTGCTTTTCACGCTGTTCCTTTCTGCCGCTTCCGCCGCCTCCTGGGATATGTCTGAAGCCCAGGTCCGAAGCGGTGAAACCAGTCTGCTCGCCCTGTCCGCCGGCAGCGCGCCCACCGTATACCTGACGGACCTGAACGGCCGGGCCCTGGCCGCGCTGCCTGTGAACTTTGCCGACGGCCGCGGCACGGTGGAGCTTCCCGCTGATCTTGAGCCCGGAAGCTATCTCGTGTTCGCCGCCGAGTCCGGACAGAGCGCGGACCGCATGGCGCTGGAAGTTCTGCAGCCCGCGCCGGTCATTCTCTTTGCCGACGCGCCGGCTGATTACACGGAGTTCTGGCATGTCACCGCCACGGTGAATCAGTCGGGCACGCTGATTCTCAGCGATGAATCACTCACTGAGCTCGGCCGCATGCGCGCCGAGCCGGATACGGACAACGCGCTGTATCCCGACTCGGTCCCCGGAGCCGGCACCTGGACACTGATCCTGCGCCTTATGGCGGATGACGGGAGCCTGTCGGATGCGTATCTTCTGGACCTGACCGTTCCGGAGCCCGAACCCCCGCACCGCGCCAGGGATGTGAACATCACCACCGCGGCCGCCCTGAGCGGACTGGACGCTGGGACTGGTATGAATTTCTGGAACCTGCCCATGGATATTTCCCGGGAAGAGGAAATCTGGGAAGTGCTGACCCAGCCCATTACCGTGCTCAGCGGAAATGAGCGGCATCAGTACAAGGTGCGCCGGGAGCCGGACAGCGCCTGCACCGACTATACAGGCGAAGTCACCTGCGAAAGCCAGGGCGTCACCGTGCTCGAGCGCGGGGAAACCTGGTCGCGCATTGCCGCCTACTCCTCCTCCGTGGAAGGCAGCCGCGTGCGCGCATACGCCAAATTCTTTACCGGGTATGTGGAGACCGCGCTGCTCAAGGAAAAACCCGTGAGCCAGGAGTACGGCATCGTTATTGACAAGCTGCAGCAGCGGCTCTATGTCTTTTCCCAGGGCCATCTCCTGTCCACGCTGCTCTGCTCCACCGGATACGCCCGGAGCGACACGCCCTTCAACGAGACCCCGGCCGGCGAGTTCCTGGCCATTTCACACACCGGCGGTTTCTGGGCCGGAAGCCTGTACTGCGACATGGGCATACGCATCAATGACGGCATTCTCCTGCACGAAGTCCCCTGTACCATTGAGGAGACGGAAGCCGGGGAAAAGATCCGGCATTATGAGAAATGCGAGTATTACCTCGGGGAAAAGGCGAGTCACGGATGCATCCGCATTCAGCGCGCCACCACGCCGGAAGGCGTGAACATGAAATGGCTCTGGGAGAATCTCCCGCGCTCCGGCGACCGGGCCAAGGTCATCATATGGGATGATACCGGACGCGTGCTCGAGCCCGCGTCGGACGACTATGTGCTGTACTACAATCCCAACAATGGACGCCAGTATCACTCCAGCGCATACTGCTCCATGGTCAACAGCCGCTTCCTGCCGCTCACACCTTTCACCTACGGCGAACTGGAATCGTCCGCCTACAAGAGCCTCAGCAGATGCCCGGGCTGCTCGCCGGAGCTGCGCATTTCGGAAGTGGAAACCGCAAACTCCAAGAACAACGGAAAAGCCTATTCCAGGTAAACAAAGAGGTTCCCGGCAGATCCTGCCGGGAACCTCTTTTCTGTGCCTGTTATTTGGTTTTCATTTCCCGGGACAGATACCAGATGATCAGGGAGCCCAGGAAATTGCCCGCCACGCAGATGATGAGCGAAGTGTGCCAGGTCCGGGCCGCGCCCATGGTAATGACATTGGCAATGCAGTGCTGGAACCCGCAGAAGATGAACAGCGGGATCCCGAACAGAATGCCCAGGGGCGTCTTTTTCCGGTACATGAGCACCGCCACATACATGACCACGCCGCAGAGCACGGACCGGATGAAGAAGGCAAGCGACATTTCCCAGCCCTGTGCCTTGAGCACCGCGGCTTCCGCCACTGCCGGATCCGCCAGTGAGAACACCAGCCCGATGACATATCCGGAAACCAGGTTCACCAGCAGAATCATGCCCAGTTCCGCCGGCGGAATCCGGTCCTCAAACAGGAATCCGCATTTGCCTGTAAACAGGTTCAGTCCCATATAGCACACGCCCAGCAGTCCCAGCGCGAAGATCACCGGTCCGATGGGATTTCCCATCTTCAGAAGCGCATAGTCCCCCAGTCCAATGAGCAGAGATGCCGCAATGCTGCGGTTCACCAGCTGTGTCCACTTTCCCAAGTTCTTTCCCCTCCTGTTTCATCCGCCTGCCGGGCACCTGCAGCATTGTCTGCAGACCTGTGCCGGGGCATGGGGATTTTGCCTGAGCGCAGTGCAGTTAGTCAAGTGTACCTGCTTTTCATTTCCCGGCTTCCATTTTCCCGCAGCGCAGACCGGTTTCCCGGTTCACCACGGAATCGCGTTCCACAAACCAGCCGGAGACCAGGACCCTTACCGGGCCTTCCATGCCTTCCTTAATCCTCGTCTTCAGCCGTCGCACCGTCTCCTGGGCCATGCGCTGCTGATCCACGGCATAGGTGGAGAGCGGACGGCTCAGCGGACCGTAGACATAATTGTCAAACCCCACAATCGAGACATCCTCCGGCACGCGCAGTCCCCGGTTTTCCAGCTGTGCCGCCAGCGCGCAGGCCACCATGTCATTATTGCACACAAAGGCGGTGGGCAGCCTGTCCGGCAGCGCAAAGGCTTCCAAGTAGCGCCCGTCCTCGCCGGCGTCCGGGATCAGCCATTCCTTGTGCACTTCCAGGTCCGAGGAAAGCATGGCGCGCATGAACCCGGTAAACCGCTCCGTAACGCTTGTGGTCCGGGTTATGGTGCCCAGAAACCCGATTTCCCGGTGGCCCTGCTCAATGAGATAGCGCGTGGTCTGCGTAGCACCCCCGATGCCGTCACTGAGCACCGCGTCCACGTCCACGCCGTCCACCGCAAAATCCATGAGCACCGTGGGCAGTCCCGTATTGAGCACAGCGGACACATAGTCGTCCGAAAACTGACCCACCAGAATAATCCCGGACACCTTCTGGATCGTCATGGACACCGGCGGCATCTGTGACTGTTCATCCTGGTCCGAGACAATCTCCAGCACGCCCAGCATCCCGCTTTCCGAGATCTCCTTCAGCAGTTCACGGTACATGGAGGAATAGAACGAAGGCGCGCTGAAATACCGGTCCGCAATGAGAATGCCCACAATCCGGCTCCCTGTCTCAGGCTCAGGCGCTCCGTAATGATACCCCATTCTGCGTGCCGTCTCCACAATCTTTTCGCGCACGGCATCGCTGACGCCTTCCTTCCCGCTCAGGGCTTTTGAAATGGTCACGGTGCTCACCCCAAGGGCGGCTCCGATATCCCGCATGGTCACATGCTTCACGCGACTGTCCCTCCCGGTCGTTTATGTCTCAGATGCATGGTTCGTGCTCGGTTCCTTTTTTCCTTCGTCCGATGCTTCCTTCTTTCTCAGATGAATGAGCATAGGCTCCGTGACCGGGCGCGTGCGCACCGTCACGCCCTTCTGTGCCAGAATCGCCTTCAGCTCCCGGCTGAAGGCCTCCTGGAGCCCGTTGTCCACCATGATATGCCGGAATTTCAGGATAGTGGTGGCATCCGGCACCTGTTCGTTCACGAAATCAATCCCGGTAAACCTGCGCATGGCATAGCTGTCGCAGACCGCGTCCTCCACGCCGTCCCCGGAAAGATGAAACCAGAGCTGAAGCAGGTAAATGCGCAGCATTTTTTCCATTTCCCGGGGCTTGCGGCCCCGTTTGCCGGCGGGGTAATAGGGCTGCACCCGGCTGATCCAGTCCTGCCACGGGATCACCTGATTCATTTCCTCCAGGAACCTGTCCTTCTGGGTCACTCGCTTCTGTCCGCTGCGTTCCACTTCGCTGAAAGACACCTGCTTCATCGGCTCACCCCCTGTTCACTTCTTGTTCCGCTGAAATACATGATACCATGGACCGGCCCGTCTGAAAAGCCCAAAGCACATGCCATGGCCATTTTTTCCATGCAAAAAGCCGGGCCTCAGAGAAGCTCCGGCTGTTCCGTCACAGAATCCATGTTTCGGATATGCTCAAGCGCAGAAGCAAAGATCCTGCGTGTCGAGGGAAAACTCAGCAGTTCCATGGCATGCTCCGGCGGCACCAGGCGGATCTGCGCCACTTCCGTTTCCTGACGGCAGTGCGCCTGTTCCCCGAAGGAGCCCAGGAAATAGACCACGCGCTTTGTCCGCTCCACCGTGCCGGTGCGCCCCAGTGGATACGCGTCCTCCTCCCGGAATTCAGGCATGAGGCGCACCTGCACCCCGGTCTCCTCCAGCACTTCCCGGAGCGCTGTCTGCGTTTCCGTCTCCCCCGCTTCCATGTGCCCCTTGGGGAATCCCCAGATGCCTTTCAGCGACTGGATCAGGAGAAACAGCAGCTGTCCGTTTCTGCGGGTATAGACAACCGCCCCGCAGGATACTTCCACCCTTTCGCGCATGCCAGGCCTCCCTTTTCCTTCTTCCCGTTTCCCCGTTCAGGCGGAGATCAGAAATAGAAGAAGGCGTTCATCTTTTTCAGTGTAGTGCGGACCGCCATGTAAAGGTTGACCACCACCAGAAGCGAAACCACGGAATTGATGGCAGCCACACCGATATTGATGGCAAAGGAAACCTCTGCCGCCGGCTTTCCCAGGATCAGGATCTTATAGAAGTACCGGATCACCGGATCGCATACGGCATTGAACACAAGCCCGGCCGCCGATGCCAGGGTCACCCATTTCAGCACCTTCTTCGTATCCTGCTCATGCGTGATCCTGCCGGCGCGGTGGGCAATCAGGCCCACGATCACGCCCATGGCCAGCTTGATCAGGAAGGTGATCGGCGCCTGCACGATATAGATGGGATCCGCCAGGTCCGCAATGGTCATGCCCAGGGCCCCGCCCACGCTGCCATAGGCAGTGCCCAGCACCAGCGCGCCCAGCACGCAGAAGGCGTTTCCCAGATGGACCGTCACCTTGCCCGCGCCGGGCGTGGGAATCGGAATGGATAGAAACGTGAAAACGGCAAAGGTGATGGCGGCAAAGATGGCCGCATACACCATCAGCAGAAAGGACCGGTTCTGTCCGGGCTGCTGCTGCGAAGGAGAACCCATGTCTCTCACTCTCTTTTCTGAACTGTCATCTGTCCCTCTGCACAGGAGGGACATGCCGGCCGCTCAGGCGGCCACCGTTTATTGAACCCGGATTCCTGCGATCTGTCAAGCGTCTGGAACCTTTCTCCTGTCTTCCTTTCGTTCTTTTCCCGTCCGGACAAGCGCACACTGGCATAAAAAGCCCGTTCCGGTTATACTTGGATATACCCGTGCAGGCGCACGCAGGACAAAGATCAGGAAGTGACATCCATGACCCATGAACAGCAGCGTATCTGGCTCATTGAGCATCTTCTGGACGAGGACAATGAATACCGGAATATCCGGATTCCTTCCGATGCGCAGAAACAGAAGGACCTTCTGCGCGCGCTCATGAATGTGCGGCCGCCGGCGCCGCTCAGCCCAGCATTTCTGGAAGTACAGGACAATTATCTCCGGGAAGAGAACATGCGCGATCCCATCACGGATGTCCATGATCTCACGCCCTGTCCGCTGGACAGCCGTCTCTTTCTCTGGCAGGGGGACATCACCACGCTCAGGGCGGACGCCATTGTCAACGCGGCCAACAGCGGTATGACCGGATGCTATCAGCCGCTCCACAGCTGCATTGACAATATCATCCATTCCAAAAGCGGGATCCAGCTGCGCCTGTGCTGCAGCGATATCATGCGCGCCCAGGGACATGAGGAGCCTGTCGGTCAGGCCAAGATCACCCCGGCCTATAACCTGCCCTGCAGGCATGTCATCCATACCGTGGGCCCCATGGTCCAGGGGCCGCTGACGCCGGAGCATACCCGTCAGCTCGCTTCCTGCTATACCTCCTGCCTGGACCTGGCCGCGGAGCATCACCTGGAAAGCATAGCATTCTGCTGCATTTCCACCGGTGTCTTCATGTTTCCGAACCGGCAGGCCGCCGAGACCGCCGTGTCCACTGTCCGCTCCTGGCTGGATGCATCCGGGAGCAGCATGCAGGTTGTCTTCAATGTGTTCAAGGACCAGGATCTGAGCATATACAGAGAGCTGCTCGGGCTCTGATCTTCTCCGTACCCGCGTTTAGATGCGCATACATCCCCACAGACAGGATGAGGCCTGCAGCCCGGCATCACGCCGGACCGCAGGCCTTATTATGTCAGAAATTAATTGAACAGCGCTTCCAGTGTTTCCGCGTTCTCCTCCAGTGCCTTCAGCACCCACACGCTCCAGTGCCGGGCATCCTTTGTCGCGGAACCGAACACATAGTCCTCCTGGCCATAGTCAATGACATCGAAGGCCGGGGTTGCCTTGCTGGCACCCTTGGTACGGTAGCTGGTCATCAGGTCCGCCAGGGAGAAGGAGACGGTTCCGTCCTCGCTCAGGCTGACCCAGGCGCTCAGATCCGTGCCGGAAGCGGACTCGGACGTACCGTTGGCGGTCTGCTTTTCGGCTTCAGGCCTGGCAATGCTGACCGCGCCGGATACATGCTCGCCGTACATGGTGTCCACATACAGCGCCAGGGAATTGCCCAGGGTCTCACTTGGCACATGGCCGCCGTCCCACTGCCATTCAATCACCGCGTCGGTCCCATGGTTCAGCCAGGCAATCTCCAGGTTCAGGGAATTGAACATGGCGATGTCGCCCTCGGCCGCGCCGCACACAATACGGGTCCAGACCGGCGCATCCGTGCCTTCCGCACCGATATAGTTCAGCGGGTTGTAGAGATCCACGATGTTCTTGCCATAGGCGAGCTTTCTGCCATCGTCGAGCTGCCAGTCCCAAGGCTCCTTTTTGTCGTTTTCGTAGAGCAGCCATTCAACGCAAGTCTCGCCGTGATTAACGACATCCTCGCTCATAACGACGACATTGCAGAGTCCATTGGTGATTGGCTTCGAGAAAAACGCCGCCTTTAGTTTGCCGAAGTCCGCAAGCGCCTTTACGTCCTCATCGTCAAGAAGTCCGTCCTTGTTTGGCGCTATGCCGAGGTTCATCGTGCCGCCGTTGCCGACTGTGTTCAGATAGCGTTTCAGGAGATAGATCCCGCTCTTCGTCTTGCCTTTCTCCTTCGCGTGATAGAACCACCCCGGGCGCATCGGGAAATCGCATTCGCACACACGGAAGAACATCGGATGTCCCGCAGTGTTTTCAAAATTCCTCATGCCGCGGTTGATGCGCCTGCCGTACTCTGGGTTGCCGTACTTGCCGTCCGCGAAGCCGCCGACGGTGCAGATCGTCGCGCCGGAGTACGGATCAAGTTCGCCCTTCTCGTTGCCGGGCCAGCGGAAGTCCGAGTCGTCCGACTCGCCCGCAAAGATGCACGCCTTCGGCTGAAGCTCGCGCACGAACTTGAACACCTCCGGGAAGCGGTAGTAGTCGCCGGCGATCCTGCGGCGCTCCTTCGCACCGCCGTACCAGCCGTCGCCGCCATTCGCGCCGTCGAACCACATCTCGAATACTTCGCCGTAGTCGCCGGAAAGCAGCTCCTTGATCTGGGCGTGGTATTTCTCTACATACTTGGGCGACGCGTAGTCCGCATCGTGGCGATCCCACGGCGAGACATAGACGCCGAACTTTAGCCCCGCCCTGCGGCACGCCTGCTCCATCTCTTTTACATAATCCCTCCCCCGACTCCTGCCCCCTGACTCCTGACTCCTGACTACTGACCCCTGACCCCTCCAAAACGGAGTTTTGGTAATGTTGTGCTCGGTCGTCTTCGTCGGCCAGAGGCAGAAGCCGTCATGGTGCTTTGCGACGACAATGAGCCCGCCGAGCCCACCGGCCTTGCACGCGCCGACGATCTGGTCGGCGTTGAACTTCGCAGGGTTCAAGAGCGCCGGATCTTCGTCGCCATAGCCCCATTCGCGGTCGGTATAGGTGTTGAGGCCCCAATGGACGATTCCGTAGACCTCGCAGTCGCCGGCGGCAATGCGCGCGGCAAGCGCAGGGCCCGGTTTCGGAGATGGCAAATCAACGACGACCGACACGGCTGGACATGATGCCGACACAAGCGCCGCCACCGCAACTACTAAGAGTTTTTTTCGAATTGCCATAAGCTTGCCCATTCCGATCATGCAGAACATTCTGACGTGATTATACCACAACAACGGCCGACATTTCTATTGTTTCGTCCAGTAATTATCTGCTTTTTCGTACGAAGCTTGTTTGGCGCGGCGAGACGCACCCCTGCTAGGGCATCCGCTTCGCGGACAGCCTTCGGCTGGGGGATACGCACCTCCGGAGGTGGAGCTTCCGGCTCCGCCGCATACGGCCATGCTATGCGGAAAGGCGGCGGCGAATCCACGCGCCGCTGCGGAAGCGCAGGAAGAGCACCGTCGAGAGGACGGCGAAGAACGCCGGCATCGTCC
>CACYNZ010000042.1 GCA_902775835.1 uncultured Eubacteriales bacterium
TTGCCACTGACCAGGGTCTTGTCAACAACCTGATCAAGAACTTGGGCGGAGGTGTGGACGGCAATCACAACTGGTACAGAGACACGAATTTCTGGATGTACTTCCTGGTCTTCCTGAATGTATGGAAGGGCATGGGGTACAACATGGTGGTGTACATGGCCAGCATCAGCGGCATTGATGCGGAACTGTATGAAGCTGCGCTGATTGACGGTGCCAGCAAATCCCAGCAGGTCCGCTATATCACCCTGCCGCTTCTGCGCCCTGTCATTTCCATCATGTTCATCATGGCTGTGGGCAACATTTTCCGCAGCGATTTCGGTCTGTTCTATCAGGCGACCCGGAACTCCGGTGCTCTGACCAGCGTAACACAGACCATTGACGTGTATGTGTATAAAGCCCTGCTTGAGCAGTCGAACGTGAATCTTTCCTCCGCTGCCGCTTTCCTGCAGTCTGTGGTCGGCTGTATCACGATTGTGCTGGCCAATATAATTGTTAAGAAAGTGGATCCGGAAGCGGGACTGTTCTGAGAAAAGACAGAGAAAGGAGAGATGAAACATGGCAAAAAAGAACAATGGCGTGCTGAAATATACACGTGTCAAACCAATTACTAATTTCTGGATCAGCCTGTTGTTTATCATTCTGGCACTTATGTGTCTGATGCCTGCCCTGCTTGTGCTGATCGTATCCTTCTCTTCTGAGGCTTCGATCCGCATCAAGGGTTACAGCTATATACCCAACCAGTTCAGTCTTGCTGCCTATGCCTATCTGGCCAAGCAGACCGGATATATCGGAAGGGCATTCCTGAACTCCATCGGCATTACCATCGTGGGTACAGTGCTCGGTCTGATCACCACGTCCACCATGGGATTCGCCCTGAGCCGTCCCAATTACCGCCTGCGCAAGTTCTTCACCTGGTTCATTTTCATTCCCATGCTTTTCAGCGGCGGTCTTGTGGCAAGCTACATGATCAATGCGCACGTGCTTGGTCTGAAGGATACCTACTGGGCCATGATTCTTCCCATATGCTGTTCCAGTTTCTACTGCATCATCATGCGTACCTTCTTCCAGACCTCCGTGCCGGATGCCGTGATTGAATCGGCCAAGATCGACGGTGCCCGGATGATCCGCATTTTCGTGCAGATCGTTCTGCCGATTTCCCTGCCGGCCATTGCCACCATTGGACTGTTCCTGACCTTTGCCTACTGGAACGACTGGATGATGGCCAAGTACTATATTTCCGGCAACAAGCATGACCTGTTCCCGCTTCAGTATGTGCTGATTTCCCTGGAAGAGAATATTTCCTTCCTGACAAGAAATTCCCAGAACATGACTGCAGGAACAGCCACCAATGTGCCCTCGGAGACCGTGCGTATGGCCATGGTTGTCATTTCCGTGGTGCCCATTGCCTGCTCCTATCCCTTCTTCCAGAAGTATTTCGTCTCCGGTCTTACCATCGGCGCTGTGAAGGGCTGATCACTCTTTGGGGGAGTTTTTATTCAGATACATTGACGTTTTGGCATAGATATGGTAAGATTCTGCCATCACAAAAAAAGGTTACTACAGCGCGACATGCGCTGCGTAATAAAATATAAGGAGGTTTCTGAATTATGAAGAAACTGGTTTCTCTTCTCGTGGCTCTGACCATGCTGATGGGTCTCGTTTCCTTCACAGCCGTCGCTTCTGCTGATGACTATGTGAAACTGACCTGGGTACAGGGCAACAGCCCCGCTCCCATTGACAATGCCATGGTTCTGGAAGAACTGAACAAGATCACCCGCGAGCGTCTGGGCGTTGAAATCGAAATCGTTTACATGTCCAGCGACGAAGTCGGCACCTCCATCGCTTCCGGTGAAGTGTACGACATGTACTTCACCTGCTCCTGGTACAATGAGTTCAACAAGAACGTCTCCGACGGCATCTTCGCGAACCTGTACGAAGGCGGCAGAAACCGCATCAAGGAATGGGCTCCCAAACTGTGGGAATCCATGCCTGAATTCATCTGGGATCTGGCCTGCTCCTCCGGTGAAAACATCGAAGACGGCCTGTATGCCATCCCTGTCTACAAGGACATCGCTCCTGAGAACTTCATCGTGTATGACGCTCAGGTTGCCAAGGATGCCGGCATTGAAATCCCCGCTGCGATCAGCAGCTGGGACGAGCTGACCCCCTATCTGGAAGCTCTGAAGAAGGCCATGGAAGCGAACCCTGAACTGGGCCAGTATCCTGTGAACATCGGCGGCGCTCCTGCCGGCGTTGAGTCCTCCTTCGACTTCATCAGCCGCACTCCTCTGATCGGCGTTGTGTTCGGCGACGACAAGGTTGTGTCCGTATTTGATGACGAAGTGATCATGGATCGCTATCGCACCATGCACAAGTGGTATCAGGCCGGTCTGGTCAATCCTGATGCCCCCACCCTCACCGAAAATGCCATCAGCAGCAAGCTGCATCACATCAGCTTCGTGCAGGCCTGGGATGACTATGATTACACTCCTTCCCGTGGTTTCTGGGTAAAGATGACCCGTTATGCTGGTCCCTTCGTGAACACCGACGGTGTCCAGGGCGCCATGAACGCTTTCTCCGTGACCCTGCTTGATGACGAAGCCAAGTTCGAGAAGGCTGTCCAGTTCCAGGAACTGGTCAACACCGACAAGGAAGTCCGCGATATTCTGGCCTATGGTGTGCCCGGATATCACTTCAACTATCGTGACGTGACCGACGAGAACGGCAACGTTCTGGGTCAGTGCGTGGTCCGCACCGAAGTCGGCCGCAGCAACTACACTCCCTGGAGATTCTCTCAGGCCAACTACGCCATCAACTCCATCGAAGCCAGCGAAGCCATGCTGGACGGCACCTTCCCGGCTCCCGTCCTGGATCAGTGGGATCATTACTTTGCCGCCGTGGCAGATGCCCCTGTTTCCAAGATCAGCGGCTTCACCTTCGACTATCAGAATCCTATCGATTTCAGCCAGCAGTATGCTGAAATCAGCACCATCAAGGAAGAGTACATGAAGAACATCCAGTGCGGCGTTGTCGATCCTGACGATCCCGAGAACGGTGTTCCCGCCATGCGCGCCAAGATGGAAGCTGCCGGCCTGAATGACATCATTGCTGAAGCACAGCGTCAGCTGGATGCATTCCTCGCCAACAAGGCTGAATAATATCGGACGGTAATTCAGGGGTTTCCGGCTTTGCCGGAAACCCTTTTCTTCTGAAAACAAGTCGGATGAAAGGATACGGATATGGCAAAAGCACTTCAGTACCGGGGCTTTATGCTGGATGTTGCCCGGCATTTCATGCCTCTTGAGAATATCAAGGCACTGGCCGCCGCCGCGGGACACTGCGGGATCAACCGGCTGCACCTGCATCTCACGGAGGATCAGGGATGGCGGCTGGAAATCCGGAGGTATCCGAAACTGACCGAAGTAGGCTCGAAACGCGGGTATTCCACATTCGGTGGTGTATCGCCATGGAAAAACAATAACGGGTTCTATACACAGCAGGAAATCCGGGAGCTGGTGGCGTTCTGCCGGGAGCATGGCGTGGAGATCATACCGGAAGTGGATCTGCCCGGGCACGCCAGTGCGCTGCTGGCGGCATATCCGGAAGTCGGATGCCAGCGCAGGATATACAGGCGGCAGGACAGTCAGGTGCTGGAATCCGGCTATTCGTATCAGGTGGAAACCGGAGCCGGCATCTATCAGAACCTGGTATGCGCCGGGCGGGAAAGCACGCTGGATTTTCTGCGCAATGTCTTTGATGAGATCATGGAGCTGTTTCCTTTTCCCATGATTCATCTGGGCGGAGATGAAGCGCTGAAGCTGCACTGGCGCCGCTGCCCGCTGTGTCAGCAGCGGATGAAGGCAGAAGGCCTGGAGTCCGAGGACGCACTGCAGCGCTGGCTTACCCTGGAGATCGGCCGGTATCTGCACGAGCATGGCCGGGAAGTGATCGTCTGGAATGATGTGCTGGCGGGCGGCATGCTGCCGGATTATTTCATTGTCCAGCAGTGGCTTGGACAGGAAGAGCGGACCCGGAAGTTCATGGCTCAGGGAGGACGCGTGATCCAGTCTGACAACCGGCTGTTCTATCTCAACCGCCCCTATGGCAGCATAGACCTGCATTCCATCTGGTCTGCGCCTCAGATACCGGATTACGCGGTGGGAGAGGAAGAGGGGCTGCTCGGCGTGGAATGCCCAGTATGGTCGGAGCGCATTACGGACGGCAGGCGGGCGGAATATCTTCTGTTCCCGCGCCTGATCGGACATGCGCTGAAGGCCGGAGGGGAAACAGATCTGGACTGGGACACATTCCTTGCAAGGGTCGCAAAGCTGGAAGATGAAGTCGAAGCTGACGGCATTGAAGGGGCGCCCCGTGCGCAGTGGCATATGACGCCTGAAGACGCGCGCCGGGAAGTGGCAGAGTCAAGGAAGTTTGTGGACACGGAAGAGTTCCAGCAGGTGATCCGGCGGGAAAACCGCTGCACGCGCACCGACCGTGCGGAACGGCTTATGCAGGCCATCGGCATGCCGGAAGCTTTCATGATCCGTGTGGGCGACAGCATGTTCTGCGAATCTCAGGCAGCCTATGAAGAGGACGACGGAGCGGCAGAGCTTGGCCGTCATCTGAAGGAAGCGCTGATCAACCGTGAAGAGGGAGCGTGGAAGAATCTGCCGGAAACGGTGTGGCTGGATACCATGAAATGCTTCACGCGTTTTGTAAAAGAGCATGGCGTATCCTATGGATGGTACGGGTTTGACCGCGGATTCTGGACCGTCCGCCAGGTGCAGGCCAGGCTCTTCCGGCTGGGTGAACTGGAGTATGAACTGCTCGAAACAGAGGGCAGGCGCGTGATCAGCATTCATATACCGTCGGATGCGCGTCTTGAGGCAGATAAGCTCAACGATTCTGTGGAAAAGGCGCATCAGTTCCTGCATGAGTATTTCTCCGGCTGGGCGGATGCGGCGTTTGAATGCGAATCCTGGCTTCTGTCGCCCAAGCTCCGCACGATCCTCCGCGAAAATGCGCGCATTGTGCATTTCCAGAATGCTTTCGATCTGGAACATGTGGACCGCAATGACCGCGGTGCGGTGGAGTGGGTGTTCCAGCTGTCCGGGCGTCAGGCGGCGAATGCGGATATTGCTTCTCTGCCGGAAAAAACCATGCTGCAGCGCGGAGTCAAGAACCTGCTGATGCAGGGAAGCGCCCCAGGCAGTGCACGGGGACGGCTCGCGAGAAAATTTGAATAATGAAAAAGTCTCCGGACTCCTTCGGGAATCCGGAGACTTTGGTCTTTATGCGATTGATCAGGCACCGGCGGGGTTCAGACGGAGCACCAGTGCTTCCGGGCAGGTGCCGCGCAGACGCTCAGGCAGAATCACACGGGTCCGGCTGCCGTCCGGTATGGTTTCCAGGTGCGCCGGAATGCCGGGAATCTCGGCGGTCTGCACATCCGGGAAGGGCAGGCTGACCGCTTCGGGGAGAAGTCGGTTTTCGGGCAGACGCCACAGCGCATAGCGCGCAGCGGCAGAGCGGGTGAAGGACCATTCTCCTTCAAAGTAGGGTGGCAGAGCGCGGGTGCTGAAAATGGCCTCACCATATTCCTTCAGCCAGCTGCCCAGTTCCAGCGCACGCTCCCTGGCGCGCAGCGGCAGACGGCCATCCGGCTGGGCACCGATATTCAGTGCCAGATTGCCGCCTTTTCCTACGATATCAATGAGCAGATGGATCAGTTCGCGGCGGGATTTCAGTTCGTCCTCATAGCTGAAGGCGAAAGGATGACCGATGGTCACGCAGCTCTCCCAGGGCACAGGAATGAAATGATCCGGCACCTGCTGTTCGGGCGTGATATAGTTTTCGGTTTCACCGCCCACAGTCCTGTCCGCCACCAGGAGTCCGGGATTTTTCTCGCGCAGGCGGTGGATCAGGTCCATCAGATGGATATCCTGATGATTCTGGGGCTTCACCTGACCGCCGTCCAGCCAGAGAATATCAATGGGTCCGAGATCTTCTGCGATTTCGGTCATCTGTTTCCAGGTAAAGTCAATGAACTGGTTCCACAGTTCCGGCCTGAGCCTGGGATCGTACGTGGGATTGCGCCAGTGCGCAATGGGCAGGTCACAGTCCGGAGCCCAGTAGTAAGGGCAGTGCCAGTCAGGCTTGGAAAAATACGGTGCAATGGCAATGCCGTGACTGCGGAAGGCATCGAAGAGGTGCTTGGCAATATTGGCATACTTGTGGGTGTGGAAGGGGCAGGAGGGATCCGTGACCTTGTAGGAGGTCATTTTGGTATCCCACATGCAGAAGCCGTCATGATGCTTGGTGGTGAAGATGAAATACCGGAATCCCACATCATCGGCAAACTGCGCCCACTCTTCCGGCTGAAAGCGCAGCGGATTGAAGGAGCGGTTCAGGTCTGTATACTGCTGGCGGAAGAGTTCATCGTCCTCTTCCCAGTCATATCCCTTCCGGGACCAGGGCGCGTCCTCTCTGGAGAGCGGCCAGGATTCGGTAATGCCGAGCTGGGAATAGATTCCCCAGTGTACCATGAAGCCAAGCTTCTGATCCTGGAACCATTCCAGGCGCTCCCGCACTGCGGGCTCTTTGGGCCATACATAATCCGTATCAGAGGAGTGATTGACAATATCCCCGCGCAGGGCGTCCTCGGAAAACTCTGACATGTGCATTCCTCCATTTCCTGCAGCTGTACGGCAGAACGGGCTCTGCCATCAACAGAATGATTGTATCTGCATGGGCGGGGAATGTAAAGCGGAAACTGTGCAGCGCATGGCGGTTTGACAGACAGACGGGTTTCCGGTAGCATTCAGGAAAAGCGACAAACCATGAAAGGGGCATAAGGCACATGGATGCAGAGCGGAGCATTGGACAGCGGCTGATCACGGGGTTTGACGGCACGGAAGTGACGGAGGAGCTGAGAGAAGCTGTAAAGCGCTGCGGGATCGGCAACTTTATCCTGTTCAGGCGGAATATTGTGAGCGGAGAACAGCTGCAGGCGCTGTGTGCCGGGCTCTGGGACCTGGTGGAAGCGGAAACCGACCTGCCTCCGCTGATCATGACGGACGAAGAGGGAGGAAGCGTGTCGCGGCTTGCCGGGATCGCGGGCGAAACGCCCTGTGCCATGGCTGTGAGCGAGACGGGAAAACCGGAAAACGCCTGGAAAATCGGCAGTATTATCGGCCAGCGGCTTCGCGCTGCGGGCGTGAACATGAACCTGGCGCCGGTGCTGGATCTGTTTACCGACAAGGCAAACTTTTCGCACGGAAACCGGTGCTTCGGCTCAGACCCGCATATGGCAGGATGCTATGCGGGGGAATACATCCGCGGGCTGCATGAGCAGGGCATACTCTGTGTGGGCAAGCATTTCCCGGGCGTGGGCGATACCAGTGTGGATTCACACCTGGCGCTTCCGGTTGTGGACAAGCCCAGGGAAAGCTTTGAACAGCTGGAGCTGATCCCCTTCAGGAAAGCCATGCGGGAAGGCGTGGACGCCATCATGTCCGCGCATATCATGCTTCCTGCCTATGAGAAGGAACGGGTGCCCGCCACGGTTTCCCGGTCCATTCTGACAGACCTGCTTCGCGGGGAGCTGGGATACGGTGGCCTGCTGATGACGGACAGCATGGAAATGCACGGCGTGCTTGATCTGTTTCCCGTGGATGAGGGCACACTGCGTGCCCTGAATGCCGGGGCGGACATGGGCATGATCTGCCATGATCTGAATATGACGCGGCATGTGCACGGCTATCTCATGGAGGCACTCAACGCGGGACGCATGGACGCGCAGGACATGCATGAGCACGTGGAGCGGATTGTGCGCTTCAAGCAGCGTCTGCGCAGACCGGACACGGACGGTCATGCATTCTGGACGCCGGAGCAGGAGCGCGTGGTCCGGGAAATCATGGGCGAGGCCGTTCAGCTGTTCCACTGCCCTGAGGGCCAGCCGCTTCCGGTGATCGGACCCGATACTGTGTACACCGGATATGACGCCGCGCTGATTTCCCAGGCGGGGGATACCAGCAGCCTGTGCGGTGCACAGGTGCTCAGCAGCATGCTGGGCGGACGCTGGGCCGGACCGGAACCGGCGCTGGAACAGCTCATGGCGGCGCCGGTGTGCGTCATGGTGATCTGGCGAACGGAGGACAGCCTTCATCTGGCGGACATGGCAGAAGCAATGCTCGAAAATGGGAAGCAGGTGATTGTCATATCCATGCATGTCCGGGAACGCCTCCGGGATTTTCCGGACGGGGCATTCAAGATGGCTGCATGGCAGTATGACAGGATGAGTCTGGAAGTGCTGGCTGAAGCCATGAAGCGGATGTTCTTGCGGGCGTGAGCTATACGGCTTCTGCGGAAAACGTCAGACTTTGGCATATTTCATGACAGAAGAAAACCAGGGGAGTGAATCCTCTGGTTTTGCTTTTGGCGGGCTATTCGGTTTTCTGGATATACGCCAGGAAGCGCTTCAGCTCCTCGTCACAGAACGCCCATTCATGCCCGAACCCTTCCATCTGGTCATAGGTGTAGTCAAAGTCCGGGTCCCGCAGGCTTTCAAACGTCTCTTTGACCAGCAGATTCATGTCAAGCCACGGGTCAAGGCTTCCGCAGGCGTGATAGATGCGGGGCTTTGCGCTATTCCCGGCGGAAACCTGTGCGGCCAGGTGGCGGATGCTGTAAGGCGTGCCGTGTATGTCCGCCCTGCCGAACATACGGATTCTCGGGTCGATTTCGTCACCCATGGGGAAAAACCAGCATTACCCGAGCAGGGACATGAGTTCTTCCGCGGAGAGGGAAAGGAGCGATTCACTGCGGCCTTCCAGAATGGCTTCCGCCAGGTCTTTCTTGGCATCCTGAAGCGCCATGATGCGCTCTTCAATGGTGTTTTTCAATATCAGCTTGAACACGGTGACCTGCTTTGTCTGTCCGATTCGATGCGCACGGTCCGTGGCCTGGTTCTGGGCGGCCAGGTTCCACCAGGGATCATAGTGGATGACCATATCGGCACCCGTGAGATTCAGGCCGGTACCGCCTGCCTTGAGAGAGATCAGGAACACCGGAACTGTGCCCTCATTGAATGCGCGCACCAGGGAAATGCGCTTTTCCTTGGTGGTGGCACCAATGATCTTGTAGTATTCAATGCCTTCCTTTTCCAGATCCTTTTCCAGCAGGGAGAGCATGGACACAAACTGGGAGAAGACCAGCATTCTGTGCCCGCCTTCAATGGCGGAGCGGATGAGGTCCAGACAGGCTTCACGCTTGGCGCTCTCCCCGGCATAGTCTTCAAACAGCAGGGAAGGATCGCAGCAGATCTGACGGATGCGTGTGAGCTCGGCAAAGATCTTGATTTTTTCTTCGCCTGCCAGCTCACCGCCCCTGAGCATTTCCTTCATACGCACCACCTGGGCGTCATAGATCCTCTGCTGTTCGCCTTCCAGACGCGCATAGCGGACTTCCTCCAGCTTGGCGGGCAGGTCCTTGAGCACGTCTTCCTTTTTGCGGCGCAGGATGAACGGGGCCGTCATGCTCTTGAGCTTTTCGGTGGCTTCCTCATCCTTGTGCTTGGTGATGGGCGTCTCAAACCGGCGCTCAAATTCTGCCTGGGAATACAGAAAACCGGGCATCAGGAAGTCAAAGATGCTCCAGAGCTCGGAAAGCCGGTTTTCAATGGGTGTTCCGGTCAGGGCATACCGGTGCTGGGCTTGGATAAGTTTTACTGACTTGGCTGCGGCCGCACGGTGATTCTTGATGAACTGGGCCTCATCCAGGACGCAGTTGCTGAATCTCCGGCCTTCGTAGAGCACAATGTCGCGCTTGAGAAGATCATAGGAAGTGATAAGCACATCCGTGTCCAGATACGCGTCCAGGATTTTCTTGCGGCTGCTGAGGTTTCCGGCAGCCACCTTCACCTTCAGGTCCGGGGCAAAGCGTTCCACTTCATCCAGCCAGTTGTAGACAAGGGAAGCGGGACAGACGACCAGGGAGGGGAGCGCCTTTCTGGATTCGGCGGCGGCAGCGTCCCGGGTGGACTGGAACACGGAGATCATCTGGACAGTTTTGCCCAGACCCATTTCGTCGGCAAGAATGCCGCCGAACCCGCTGCTCTGCAGGGTGCGCAGCCATTTATAGCCGAAAGTCTGGTAGGGTCGGAGAACGTTTTCCAGACAGGCAGGCACCTCGAACTCCGCGTCCCGAACCGTGGCGAAGTTCCGGATCAGTGCGCGGTAGGTGCGGTCCCGGGTACTGGCGATCTGGTCATGCTTTTCCAGCATTTTGTCCAGATACAGTGCGCGGAAGATCGGAAGATGCACCTTGCCCCGGATGGCCTCCATGGTATCCATGTCGGTGCTCTGGAGAAGCTCGTCGAGATCCTGGAACTGACTGCTCTGCGTAAGGTCGATGAAATCTCCGCTCCGGATCTTGTGAAAGCGCTTTTTCTGTTTATAGCTGTTGTACAGGTCCAGAAGCTCGGAGGAGGAGAGGTCCTTTGAGGTCACGGATATATTCAGGATCCCTCCGCCGTCCACGCTGATACCCACCTGAACCCGGGGCTGGGGAAGCACATGCCGGCTCTGGAACGCGCTGGTGCCGTGCACCTGGCCGTAGAATTCCAGGGAGGAAAGGCCGCTGGTGAGAAAATCATACAGCTCATCGTCCGAGACCTTCCGGAAAAAGGTATGTGACGTGGCATCAGCGGTCGGGAACCATTTCTCAATGGCGTGAAGCACGCGCTTTTCCTGGTCCGTGTCATGGTAGTCGCCGGAAGCATAATCCAGTCCGCCGGCCAGATCGTAGGAAAGCGTGTCGTACTGGACGGTGGCCCTGAGAGAGAGCATGCTGTTTTCCAGATCGAGATAGAAATTGAACTGTGGCTCCGGCGGCAGATATCCGGATGCTTCCTCGCCGGCCGCGTCATCAAACTCCACAAAGGAATAATTCAGCAGCGGCGGGAGCACACGGTAATAGAATTCCTGAAGCTTTTCCAGACCTACCTGAAATCGGAAATAGCCGGCGGAATCGGAAACTTCCAGGAAAGGGGAAAGCACGGTGAGCTCGGACTTGCTGATCCGGGAAAGCGAGGTTCTTGAAAGCGTATACTTGTTGGCCGCTCCGGATACCAGGACGGGGACGAAGCCGGATACGGCGATGCCGATGAATGTCCCCCGTGCGTCCGACAGACGGGAGGAAGTGAGCTTGAAATGGATATCCGCATGTCCCACGGTCACCAGTTCATCCCGGATGTCATTGGTTTTGTCCAGCAGTTCACACCTGCCGCCGAGATACATGTCATAGAAGTTGTCCAGCCGTGCGCCTTTGAGCGGGCACTGGTAGACATTGGCGTAGGAATCAGCCTTGTTTCTCTGGATGAAATCAAAAAGCTTTTCTGATTCCGGGGTAAAGGTCTGCGTGGAAAAGTTCAGGGATTCACGCTTTCCGAGCACATATTCCTGTTCCCGGGTGACGGCACTGATCAGGGAATAGCAGTCCTTGAGCACATACAGGCGTCCGCCGCTTACCCCGATTTTATAGGAAAGCACGGGAACCCCGTCCGTCATGACAATGCGGGGCAGAAGGGTAACAACGGCCTTCTTCTCCGGCACGGGAATTGCGCGCACTTCCTTCTGTGCGCTTTTTTCCTGCATCGCACGGATGGAGGAGAAAAACTTCAGTGCGCCTGCGTCCGTAATGTTTTCCATGCCGGCTTTGTCAGCCTTGTCCCAGAGCATGCCGATGACGGCGAGCTCATAGGCATCCAGAGGCGCTTCATGACGGTCCAGTGCGGAGACAACGGGCTGATCGCACTCTGTGTAGTAGCGGTCGCTCTCCCGGTATTCACGGTTGCTGGCAATGATCAGCTGCTGGGGAAGGAGCATGCCGGCGACGGCTTCCACCTCCGCAGGTCCGGCAAACATGACAGAAAACTGGATCATCTGTTCGCCTTCCCGCGTGGACAGAAGCTCAATGCTTCTCCGATAGTTAATCACGCTTTTTCTGGCTTCATTCAAGCGGGCCACGGCTGCGGGCGTGGTGGTGAAGCGGGACAGTACACCGGGCAGATCGAATACAAGCACTCCGTCTGAGGACTTGTGATGGAATATGTCAGGATCCACGGGGATGGAATTCAGGCCGATTTCCGCATCCTCTGCCGCACGCTTGTCGATGACAGCCTGAAAGGCTTCCCTCATCTTGCGGCGCTCGTATTGTCCCCGCTCTTCCCAGAGCGTGATTTTTCCGAACCGTGCTTCATAGGCATAGAGAGCGGCGGCTCTGTGAAAGCATGAAGGGGTGCGGCAGACATTGCAGGTGATATGCCTGAGGTTCCAGTTCTGCCCGATGTACTCGGGCACAGAGCCAATGGTAACCTCGACAGACGGACTGGTCCTGCGGAAGGTAAACGTGCATCCGCTGTACCAGGATTCCCTGTAAACAGATGTATGACTGTTGAAAAACTCGAGTCCGTCCGACAGCTCCTGAGGGGAAAACAGGCTGCGCCACGGATCTGCGGGCTGGTGGAGCATGTCGGCGGGATGCTGGGAAGATTTCATGAAATCAGTCCTTCCGGAAAATATGCAGGATGGGGAATGCAGATGGCGGAATTCGAGTAAAAAAGGGCTTCGGAACTGCCGTGATGAACGTTTTCCAGTATAGCATGTGCAGGGGAGAATGCAAGAAAAGGGAAGCGTTGCACCCCTATTTCCGGGGTGGTATAATTTTTGCAGTATCTGGGAAAGGAGGGATCGGACCATGGCATTTACCCATCTGCACCTGCATACGGAGTACAGTCTTCTGGACGGTGCGTGCCGCATTCCGCGGCTGGTACAGAAACTGAAGGAGCTCGGCATGGACAGCTGTGCCATTACGGATCATGGCGTCATGTACGGGTGCATTGATTTTTACCAGGCCATGATCGATGCCGGTATGAAGCCGATCATCGGATGCGAAGCCTACATGTGCAGAAATCATCTGGACAAGTCCCCGGAGGCGCGGGAAATGTCGCACCTGATTCTTCTGTGTGAAAACAATACCGGATATCAGAACCTGATGTACCTGATCTCGGAAGGCTTTGTCAACGGATATTACTATAAGCCGAGGATTGACCGGGAAATGCTCCGGGGGCATCATGAGGGCCTGATCTGCCTGAGCGCCTGTCTGTCCGGCGAACTGCCGCGGGCACTGCTGGACGGCAGGGATGGGGACGCGCACCGCTTCGTGGAGGAAATGCGCGAGATTTTCGGCGAAGACAATTTCTTCGTGGAAATCATGGATCACGGCCTCAGGGAAGAGAAAATGGTTCTTCCCAGGCTCATCCGCATTGCGCGGGAAATGCATGTCCCGTTGGTGGCCACCAATGACTGCCATTACATAGAAAAGACGGATGCGGAAGCGCAGGAAGTGCTCACCTGCATCCAGACCGGCAAGACCCTGGAAGACGAAAAGCGCATGCGCATGGAAACCGATCAGCTCTATGTCAAGAGCGAGGAGGAAATGCGCGCCCTGTTCGCGGCCGTGCCGGAGGCCGTGGACATGAGCCATACCATCGCGGAGCGCTGCAATGTGACGTTCGAGTTCGGCGTGACCCGCCTGCCCAGATATCCCATTGAGACAGGTGAGACATCCCTGGAGATGCTGACACGGCTGTGCCGCGAGGGCATGCAGCGGCTGTACCCTGATGCGGGCGAGGAGGATGAACCCTACACGCGCATGAACTATGAGCTCGGGGTCATCAGCTCCATGGGCTTTGTGGACTACTTCCTGATTGTCTGGGACTTCATTCATTACGCCAAGAGCCATGGGATCATGGTGGGCCCGGGCCGCGGAAGCGGCGCAGGCTCGATTGTGGCCTATTCTCTGGGCATTACCATGCTTGACCCGCTGAAGTATCAGCTGCTGTTTGAACGCTTCCTGAACCCGGAGCGCGTGTCCATGCCTGATATTGACGTGGACTTCTGCTATGAACGCCGGCAGGAAGTCATCGACTATGTGGCGCACAAGTACGGCGAGGATCATGTGTGCCAGATCATCACCTTTGGCACCATGGCGGCCAAGGGCGTGATCCGGGACGTGGGCCGCGTGCTGGGCATGAGCTACAGGGACGTGGATGTCATTGCCAAGGCCGTGCCCAATGAGCTGGGCATCACCCTGGCCAGGGCACTGGAAATCAGCCCGCAGCTGAAAAGCATGTATGAAAACCAGGAAGAGGTCAAGCGCCTGATCGGTATGGCCCTGACCCTGGAAGGCATGCCCCGGAATGCGTCCACGCATGCGGCCGGCGTGCTGATCTCCGGAAAGCCGGTTATGGAGTATGTACCGCTCCAGCGCAATGATGATGTGATCACCACCCAGTATCCCAAGGATACCATTGAGCATCTGGGTCTTCTGAAAATGGACTTCCTGGGTCTGCGGACGCTGACGGTGATACGGGATGCCCTGGACATGATGCGCGAAGTGGAACATGTGGACATGAAGGCTGAGGATATTCCGGTGGATGATCCGAAGGTCTTTGAGATGATTTCCGACGGTGAAACGGACGGTGTGTTCCAGCTGGAAGGCAACGGCATGCGCGGGTTCCTGACTTCCATGAAGCCGGCCTGCTTTGAAGACATCATTGCTGCCATCAGCCTCTACCGTCCCGGCCCCATGTCGTCCATACCGCGCTATATTGCCGGCAAGGAAGACAGCTCCAGCGTGACGTATATCACGCCCCAGCTCAAGCCGATCCTGGAAGTGACCTACGGCTGCATGGTCTATCAGGAGCAGGTCATGCAGATTGTGCGCGACCTGGCGGGATACAGCTATGGGCGCAGCGACCTGGTGCGCCGCGCCATGGCCAAGAAAAAGCACAAGGTCATGGAGGAGGAGCGCGAATACTTCGTGCATGGACAGCTGGATGCGGACGGGAACATCCTCGTGCCCGGCTGTGTGCGCAACGGCATCAGCGAAAGCGCTGCCAATCAGATCTATGACGAGATGATCTCCTTCGCGTCCTACGCCTTCAACAAATCCCATGCCGCGGCCTACGGTGTGGTCACCATGCAGACCGCATGGCTGAAGCGCTATCATCCGGTGCCGTTCATGGCGGCCCTGATCAATTCCGCCTTCGGGAACACCACCAAGGTGGCGTCCTATATTCAGTACTGCAGAGGGCACGGCATTGCCGTGCTTCCGCCGGATGTGAACTTCTCGTCCTGGAAATTCACGGTCCGTAAGATGGACGACGGCAGCCTGGGCATTGTGTTCGGGCTCGGCGCGGTCAAGAGCGTGGGCGAGAACGCCGTGCGCGCCATTGAACAGGAGCGCCGGCGCGGACCGTACCGGGATATCTTTGACTTCTGCGAGCGGATCGATACCACCCAGGTGACCAAGCGGGTGGTGGAGAACCTGATCAAGGTGGGTGCCTTCGATTATACCGGAGCCTCGCGTCCCGCCAT
>CACYNZ010000043.1 GCA_902775835.1 uncultured Eubacteriales bacterium
GGTCGGTGTACACGAGCTGCTCAACCTTGCGGCCCTTGAGCAGGTGCTCGCTGACGATCTCGTCCACATTTTCCGGCTTGACGCGGCTGTAGAAGGTGCCGTCCGGGTACACGATAACCACAGGGCCGGCTTCGCACAGACCGAAGCAACCGGTGCGGATGACCTTGACTTCATGGTCCAGGCCGTTTTCCGCAATCTTTTCATTAAACCGTTCGATCAGGGTTGCAGAACCGGAAGATGAGCAGCCGGTGCCACCGCAGACCAGAACGTGCGCGCGAAAAATATCCATGACTTACCTCCTCCGATCAGTTGGCTTCAGCAGCCCCGATGGTGTATTCCTGTACCGGGCGTCCGTTCACAATGTGTTCGGCCACAATACGCGGGACCATTTCCGGCTTCACATGCACATAGGTAACTTTTTCCTGTCCGGGGACATACACGTCCACCATGGGCTCGAGACGGCACATGCCGACGCAGCCGGTCTGGGAGACGGTAACATGGTTCAGCTGCCGCTTGGCAACTTCATCCACAAAGGAAAGCATGACAGGACGGGCACCGGCGGCGATTCCGCAGGTGGCCATGCCGATGACAACACGGGTGGTGTCGTTCTTGTCTTCTTTTCTCAGATTGATCTTGGACAGCGTCGCCTTGCGGATCGCTTCCAGTTCAGCCAATGATTTCATCGCATGATTCCTCCCAAAATCGGTTCTAACTCTTCATGAATCGAATCCTGGATCCACTGGATGACTTCCGGTTCTGCCAGGGATACGCCTTCAAGTGCCTGACGGACTTCCACGGTGGAAAAGTTCATCTCGCCGCCGTCGGACCGGCAGGTGAGGGTGAACTCGGGAGCGTCCGGATTCCCCATGATCAGAGTGGCCATGGTGGAACCGAGATCGCCCAGGGGCAGGCAGTCAATGGAATCCGTATGCCAGTACGCCGTAATGGTTGTACCGGCGCCTTCCTTACTGTCAATCTTCACGCTTCCGCCGCTGAGGGTGGTGTTCTGCATCAGCAGCGGAATGCCCAGCCCGATTTTCCGGGTGGTGCGGGTGGTGACAAAGGGATTGCTTACCTGTTCCACAAACTCGGGACTCATGCCGCAGCCGTCATCCCGGACCTGCATCTCCAGCACCCCGTCACTGGCGAGGGCAAAGGAGATATCCACTTCCGTGGCGCCTGCGCGTACGCTGTTCTGAACAATGTCCAGCAGGTGCAGGGCTATTTCTTTCATGCTTCAGCCTCTCCGGCTGCCTGATACTTGGCGATGATGCCGGGAACCTGATCCGGAGTCAGACGCCCGTACACTTCACCGTTGATCATCATGACGGGTGCGAGACCGCAGGCGCCGAGGCAGCGGGTAGCTTCCAGCGTGAACTTTCCGTCGGGGGTGGTGCCGCCCACGGGAATCTTCAGTACTTCGCTGAGCTTGTCCAGGACGCCCTGGCTGCCCTTGACGTAGCAGGCGGTGCCCAGACATACGCTGATGAGATATTCTCCCTTGGGATGCAGAGAGAACTGGGAATAGAACGTTGCTACCCCGTATACTTCACTGAGAGTGACGCCAAGCCCTTCTGCGATCACCTTCTGCACGTCCTCAGACACGCAGCCGAAGATCCCCTGGGCTCCCTGAAGCACGGGCATCAGGGCACCGGGCTGATCCTTGTGACTCTCAATCAAGGCCTTGAGCTGTTCAAACTTCTCGTTGGAGCCTTCCATATTCTGTGATTGCCTCCTTCTTATTGATATACTGGGGGGCAGACCACGGAATCTGCCCGGGATATACCGTTTGATAATTATATCACAAAGTGCAATAGATTGTAGACAGGGAATTAAAAAACTAAGGAATATTTTTCAGACGGGCACAGGCGGCGTCAGAAGATAGTCCAGAAAGGCGCGCACGCTGTTTTCCGGAAGCTGAATGCTGACCTCGGCTTCCAGGATATCCCCGAGATAATGTGCATCGGAGGAGTGAAGCACAACCTTGCCGGCCTGCGGCGTGTGCGGGCACGGCAGGCCGCGCCAGACTTCCACGGCCGTGAAATTCAGTTCCTCGGGCATGAAGCCGAGGTTTACGAGAAGTCCGTTGGACCCGCGGTTGATGTGCGCGGGTACGGGGACGCCGCCCGCCTCGCGGATGCGCTGCACCCACTGGGCCAGCGTCAGATCGGTGGCGCCGATGAGCAGGGCGTCCAGCTCCTGAATGACCTCATCGTCCTCGTTCATGATCAGCTGGTTTCCAAAAAGCGAGGGCTTGTTCTTCTTTTTGGGCAGATGCGCTGTGACCTCCTGACCGAAGGCCACGGCGGTGTCCACGTCCGGAAAATAGCCGAGCAGATGCACTTCCTCGCGGGTGGTGATCTCCATGCCGGGAATCAGGGTCAGCCCGTAGGCGTCGCAGCATGCCTTGGCTGCAGGCAGGTTCAGGCCTGTATTGTGATCGGTCAGGGCAATCATGTTCAGTCCCTTGAGCGCAGCCATGCCGCAGAGATTGGCGGGCGTCATGTCGTCGCTGCCGCAGGGGGACAGACAGGAGTGCATGTGCAGGTCAGTGAACAGGGTTTCCATAGATCAGGTCCTGCCGGGAATGCCGGCGGCGTTGAGCCTGCCGCAGATTTCGTAGGATGTCAGAGGAGAGGAGAGCACAATCATGTCCTCGCTTATGGCCTTGTTCAGGCTTTCCTCTTCCATGTCGATGCTTTCGGGCAGGATCACGCAGGCCATTTCCGCCAGAACGGCCACGGCCACCACATTCATGTGCGTCTGTACCGTCACCCAGGCCATGCCTTCCTCACCGTGGGACATGACCCAGGACAGAAGATCACAGGCATACCCGCAGGTCACTTCACGGCCTGCGTCCAGCCCCGGGGTGAGGCAGCGCGCCTGGATCAGATTGGAAAGCTCAGCGACAGTCATTGGGATCATCCTTTCTCATTCACGTTTGGTCTGGGCAAGCTCCAGCATCTGCTGGGCCATGACCTGAAGTTTTTCCTTCATCAGATGGATGCAGTCGTTTTCCGTGCAGTATCCGCGGACAATGTCCTCGGCGAACGCGGCGCAGGTCGGGCTTCCGCAGGAACCGCAGTCATACCCGGGAAGCTTTTCGATGATCTCGTTCATGCGCATCATCTTGCGCATGGCTTCGGCCATGTTGTCGTCCAGCACCGCCGCGGCATTGGGCCGGAACGGCTCATCATTGCGCACGGGATACTTGTTGAGCAGGGCTACGGGCACATCCGTGTCCGGATGCGTGTCCGGCATGGCCTTGACCATTTTGCGCACGGAATTCTTCGCCACGTAGTTGTTCTCAAAGGTCAGCGGGCCGCCCACGCAGCCGCCGATGCAGGCGTTGCCCTCCAGATACACGAGATCGGACAGCTTGTTGTTTTCCACTTCTTCCAGCACGCGGATAACATTGGGAATGCCGTCCACGGAAAGGCTGTTTCCGGGGCATACCGCGTTTGCCTCGCCGTTGGAGGTGGCCCAGCCCACGCCGTAGCGGGTAGCGGGCACGAAATCCGGATCCCGGAGCATCTCATTGATGTGCGGGAGCAGCAGGCCGTAGAGCTCCATCATGGAAATGGCGCCGTTCAGCTCGGACTTGTGCTGGCCGAGCGGATTGCGGATGGCGGTCATTTTTGCAGGGCAGGGCGTGATAAAGAAACAGCCCACCTCTTCCGGAGAGACGCCCTTCATGCGGCAGAACTCGCTGCGGGCCACGGAAGCCGCCACCTCCATGGGCTGGCGGATGTCGATCACATGTTCCAGGAGCTCGGGAAAGCGGACCTGGATCAGCCGGACCACGGCCGGGCAGGCGGAGGAGATCATGGGTCTTGGCAGACCCGGCTCCCGGAGCTTTTCGCGGATGGCGCGCGTGACGATGTCCGCGCCGCGTGCCACCTCGAACACATAGTCGAACCCGATGCGGTACAGGGCTTCCAGCACATGGTCCGGGCTGACCAGACCGCGGAACTGACCGTACAGGGAAGGCGCCGGGAGAGCAATGGAATATTTCCAGTTGTGCACGATATCCAGGGGATCGGTGACCGCGATCTTGGCATGATAATCACAGACACGGATGCATTCACCGCAGTCAATGCACAGCGTGTCCAGAATATGGGCCCGTCCCCCGCGGACACGGATGGCTTCAGTGGGGCAGTGCTTGAGACAGTTGGTACAGCCCTTGCAGCGCTGCTTGTCCAGCTGAACGGAATGGTAACGTACAGGTTCCATACGGTTGTACCTGCCTTTTCTCAGGGAGCTCAGCCTGCCGTGGGCAGATTGAATCCCATGGTGATGGTGGTGCCGGTGCCCATTTCGGACTCAATCGCGAAATGGTCTGCGTTGCGCTTCATGTTCGGCAGGCCCATGCCGGCGCCGAAGCCGAGGGAACGCGCTTCCTCATTGGCTGTGGAATAGCCTTCGCGCATGGCCATTTCCAGGTCCGGGATACCAGGCCCCCGGTCCTTGGAGATCAGCTGCACCTGGTCCGGGAAAACCGACAGGGTCAGGACGCCGCCCAGGGAATGGATGACGAGATTCAGTTCCACTTCATAGGATGCCACGGCCACGCGGCGCAGGACATCTCCGCCGACGCCCAGCTGCTTGAGCTTTTTCTTGATGTCGGCACTGGCTTTGCCGGCGCTGGTGTAGTCGGCTGTTTCAACGGGGTAGGCGGTCGTGAACAGCGCTTCCATCACGAATCATCCTCCGAATTCCATTCTACCGGGACAGGCACGCCTCTGAGGCCTTCGGCATAGAGCATGCCGCAGGCGGAGAAGGCGGTCAGCTTGGTGGTGATGACCACCAGCCCCTGCTCGTCGGCGCTTTCCAGAATGTCATCCGTCGGCACCTTGCCGCGGACGAAGACCAGACATTTGAGGTCCAGCATTTCACTGGTTCTCACCACGTGGGGGTTGGTCAGGCCGGTGATGAGCACGGTCTTCTCGTCCACAAAGGCGAGCACGTCGCTCATCAGGTCGGAACAGCAGGCGGTGTAGACAGGGGTGTCAAGTTTGTCTTCTCCGAGCAGCACGCGGGCGCTCAGAATCCGTACCATGTCGGCAATGGTCACAGGTATCACCTCATTAAAAATTGAACATAGGATGTTAGCAAACAGTCAGACTTATCCACATGTTATCTTATCAGTCAGCAAAGAAGTTTGTCAATGCGAAAAAGGGCGGAAAAGCATGAAGAAAGAACGCTCCGGAGTGTGTCCGGAGCGTCGGGGAAACGATTATGCGGATGTGCCGGCGCAGGTCTCGTCCAGAAAAAACTTCAGGGCTCCGGCAAGCCCGGCATCATTGCCGAGAAGGGCCCTGCGGACCTCAAGATGCTCGGCAAAGCGCGGCATGACGCCGTGCAGGATTTTCTCTTCCAGCGGACGGATCAGCAGCTTTTCCTGCACGCTGACGCCGCCGCCGATCAGGATGAGCTGCGGGCTGAAGATATGGACAAGCCCCGTAATGCCGGCGGCCACATCATCTGTCCAGGCATCCAGCGCGCGGAGCATGTCAGGATCCCCGGCGGATGCACGCTCAAACACTTCCCGGCCATTGGATGCGCCGGCGCGCCGGACAAGGGCGGACGTGCTCGCGTAGTTTTCAAAGCATCCCCGCTTTCCGCAGGTGCACCGAGGTCCGTCCTGGTACAGTGTGAAATGCCCCAGTTCGCCGGCAATGCCCAGCCGGCCCTGGTACAGTCTGCCGTCCAGAATGATTCCGCCGCCCACGCCGGTGCCCAGGGTGATCATGAGCAGGTCCTGATATCCGCGTCCGGCGCCGAGAAAGTATTCGCCCAGCGCGGCGGCGTTGGCGTCATTGAGCACGCGCGCGGGAACGCCGAAGGCCTGTTCCAGGCGGCTTCGGATGGGCGTGCCCTCATAGTCCGGAATGGCGCCGTTTGTGCCGATGACGGTGCCGGTGCGGGCATCGATCTGGCCGGTGGCGCTGACGGCTATGCCCTCGGGCGGACAGGGACTGGAAGCAAGCGCGTCCCGGCATGCGGAAATCACGGTATCCATGACCGGGGTCGCATACCCGTCAAAATTCACACTGCGGCTGAAGCGCGCATGGATATTGCCGTCATGGTCCATGAGGGCCAGCTTGACTTCGGTTCCGCCGATATCCACGCCGAAAATCATGACCTGTGCGCCTCCAGTTCCCGGAAAAAGCGTCCGGCGATTTCCAGAGGCCGCGTGATGGCGCCGCCCACCACCACGGCCCAGGCGCCGAGGTCCAGCATGCGTACGGCCTGCTCGGGCGTGTGGATGCGGCCTTCCGCGATCACCGGGCAGGGGAGTGCCTGGACCATCTGACGCACAAGCTCGTAGTTCGGTTCACCGGTGCAGTCCCGGGTCTTCTCCGTATATCCGTTCATGGTGGATCCCACCAGATCCGCCCCGGCCTTCCAGGCGGCTTCGGCTTCCTCCAGGGTGGCGCAGTCGGCCATGATAATGATGTTGGGATATTTTTCCTTCACTTTCTTCAGGAACTCCGGCGCGGTGAGCCCGTCTCCGCGCGGCGTGTCCGTGCAGTCAATGGAAACAATGTCGCAGAGTGCTTCCATGCATTCATCCACTTCCCGCATGGTCATGGTGATGCGGCCGGAATAGCCCGGGTATTCCCGCTTGATCAGTCCGATGACGGGCAGTCCGGTTTCCTCCTTGATGCCCACGATATCCCGGACAGAGCTGGTGCGGATCATTCGGGCGCCGGCCTGCTTGGCTGCACGGGCCATGAGCGGCATGACGGAACGCTCCGGATCGTACAGCGGTTCGCCGGGCGTGGCCTGGCACGATACAATAAGACTGCCCTTCATCAGGGCAAAGAGTTCTTCCCTGGTCATATGACGGTGCCTCCTTATGCTGCGGCCGGATGTGTATATGGAAAGGACATAAGCGGCCGTCTGTGGAAAAATCATACAGGCAAAGCCTGAAAAAAGTCAATGGCTGAAGGCGCGTTCTGCGGACTGAGCGCGCCCGCGGACGGAAAAAATGCCAAATGCCGCGCTGGTGCATTGACAAATGTGCAGAATGTGGTAGAATGACTCGGCTGGTTCACTTGGAGAGATGGCCGAGCGGTTGAAGGCGCTGGTCTTGAAAACCAGTGATGCCGAAAGGCACCGGGGGTTCGAATCCCTCTCTCTCCGCCAGCTTTTTACAGGCCTATGGAGAAGTACCCAAGTGGCCGAAGGGGCTCCCCTGCTAAGGGAGTAGGCCGGGTAACCGGCGCCCGGGTTCAAATCCCGGCTTCTCCGCACGAAACTCTGAAGATGAAAGTTTTCAGAGTTTTTTTGGTTTTTGAGTCATTCACAGGCGGCTGTGTCGCCGGGGTCAGGGGGTCAGCAGAAACACGTGCCGTCCGCCGCGCTTCATGTCCGGTCCGGACATGGGAAGAGGTTTCACAGGGAGGGTGTTTTCATGCTGGACAAGCGGAAAGTCGTGATTATCGGAGCCGGGCACGTGGGTTCCCATGTGGCCATGGCACTGTGCTTTCAGGGCACATGCGATGAAATCGTACTGATTGACCGGGACAGGGAAAAAGCAGTCAGCAACAGCTATGATGTGGCGGATGCCTGCCTGTTCCTGCCCAGTACCACATACGTGCGCGCAGGAGATTATGCGGACTGCCGGGATGCGGACGTGATTGTCATTTCCGTGGGCATGCCCAGAAAGCCGGGCCAGATGCGCCTGGATCTTCTGGATGATTCCATTGTCATGATCAGGGACGTGATCAGCCATCTGCGGGAAGTGCAGGTAAGCGGGATTGTGATCTCCATCACCAACCCCGCCGATGTGGTGGGCGACTACCTCCGCAGACATCTGCAGCTCCCCCGGGAACGCTGCTTTTCCACGGGCACATCCCTGGATACGGCGCGCCTGAGGCGCACGCTCAGCGAAATGAGCGGTATGGACCGGAAAAGCGTCAGCGCCTGTGCGCTGGGCGAGCACGGGAATTCCTCGATGGTGGCATTTTCCGCTGTCACGCTGGGCGGCGTCAGCATGCGCCGGCTGAAGGAAGCGGATCCGGATGCGTGCGCGCAGCTGCTCGAGGACGTGATCCTGGAGCGCACCCGGAATATCGGGAACGATATCATCAACGGCAAGGGTTCCACGGAGTTCGGGATCGGGGCTGCCTGCGCGGACATGATCCGTGCCATTTTCCATGATGAAAAGCGGGTGATTCCGGCATCCGTCCGCCTGGAAGGCGAGTACGGCCTGTCCGGTGTGGCCTGCGGCGTTCCCTGCGTGATCGGCCGGGGCGGCATTGAGAAGATCGTGGAGCTCCCGCTGGATGCGGAGGAAAGGGAACTGCTTGCCCGCAGCTGCGATGTCATCCGTCAGTATTCGGAGCGGGCGGAAAGCGTCTGAGAAATGAAAAGGTGAAGCGGCCGGAGGGCTGCTTCACCTTTTTGCGCGCGTAAAACACGCAGGCACGGAAAATGTGCTGTCAGGCGCCGAAGAGCTCGGCGGTCTTCTTCATGCGATCCGCAATCTGCACGCCGAAGGGACAGCGCGATTCGCAGGCGCGGCAGGCAATGCAGGCGGAAGCGGTCACGCCCAGCGCCAGATAGTGCTCACGCACGCTCTCCGGAACAGTTTCATGGGCGGAGGCAAGGTCATGGAACTTGTTGACCATGGCGATGTCTATGTTCCGGGGGCAGGGACGGCAGTGTCCGCAGTAGGTGCACTGCCCCGTGTAGGCGTGCAGGGGTGCGCCGGCAATGACGGAGGCGTAGTCCTTTTCCTGTTCCGTGGCCGTCTCGTAGCGGAGGCAGTCATCGACCTGCTCCACGGTGTCGTACCCGCAGAGAATGGAAGCGACGGCGGGCCGGGTGAGACTGTAGTGGATCAGCTGGGGAGCGGTGAAGGCCGCGCCGAAGGGCGAGGTTTCCGCGGAAAACAGGCGACCGCCGAAAAAGCCCTTCATGACGGTCAGGCCCACGTCCCGCTCCTCGCAGAGCCGGTAAAGCGCGGAGCGCTCGGGATCAATGCCGCTGAAATTTCCTTCATACCCGGCGAACATGGACTCCAGGTTTTCACTGGCGGGCTTCATGTCGAAGGCGGGATTGATGCTGAACAGGATCATTTCTATGAAACTGGTTTCAGCGGCCATGGCGGCGATACGCGGATTATGGGTGCTCAGGCCGATGTGCCGGATGATGCCGGAAGCATGCAGCTCATGCACATACCGGATGTAATCCGAATGCATGGCCAGGTCCCATTCCTCCTGGGAATCGATGTAATGGATCATGCCCAGGTCGATGTAGCCCCCGCCGATGCGTGCAAGCAGGTCTTCAAAGGCCGGACGCACCTTGGACATGTCCCGGGTGCGCACATACTGACCGTTCTGCCAGGTGGATCCGATGTGGCCCTGGACATACCAGGAATCGCGGCAGTCGGCAATGGCCTTTCCGATGATGTCCCGGGATTTCGGGTCCGGCATCCAGCAGTCAATGATGTTGATGCCCATTTTCCGGGCATGCTGGATGAGACGGATGGATTCTTCCTCGGGATGGCGTTCCAGCCATTCCCCGCCGAAACCGATTTCACTGACCATGAGTCCCGTTTTTCCAAGTCTTCTGTACTGCATAGAAACTCCTTTGCGCAGAGAAATATGGGAAACCGCAGCTCCTGTACGGAGTATGGCAGAAGTGTAGCACAGCCGGAAGGGAAAGAAAAGCCGCGGGAGAGCTGGCGGGAATATCAAAAAAACTAAGATTTTATCCGGGAAAATGCGATATTCCCAGAGGAAAATCCGGGTTTGTTTGTGCTATTCTGTCCCTGACCGGCAAGCCGGAGAACGACAGGAAGGATGATTCTGCATGAACATTCATTTTCCAAGACTGTACCGATATGAACGGAAGCAGGAACACTGCAGCGTGGCACTGCCTTTTCCGGAGGGAAAGTTCCGGGACGGCATGCATGTGCAGATCCTGGATCAGGACAGGGAACTGCCTGTTCAGACCCGGGTGACTTCCCGGTATCCGGACGGAAGCGTGCGCTATGCGTTTGTGCGCTTCACCGCAGACCTGCCGGCCAATCGAGGAAAGGAACTCCAGGCGGAACTGCGTGAAGGCAGTGCCCCTGAGTACAGCGGCATCCGTGTGGAGCGCAGCGGGGATACCCTGAACGTGGACGGCGGAATGGGCGGACTGCAGCTTACGGTCCGGGACGGCAGCCGCTCGCTGGTGGAATGTGTCTGTGACGGCAGAAAAACCTACCGTGCGGAGCAGTTCCTGGGGCCGGTGCTGAAGGATGGCGAAGGCCGGGAATGGAAAATCTGCCTGAGCGAGTGGCGCGTGGCCGAATCCGGCCCCCTGGTGGCCAGACTCAGATGCCGCGGCGTTTTTGTGCCCGAAACCGTGGATATGCCGGAGGAGCGTCCTTCCTTTGAGGTGACGCTTACCCTGTACGCGGGCAAGCCCTGGATGGAAGCGGGCTTCCGCCTGATCAACTCCACCAGTGCCCCGCTGAAGGCCGCGTCCCTGGTCTTTGCGCTCATGGATGGAAAGACCGGAGCCTGGGATCCCGCCGTGCATGGCGGCACTGCCCGGGAAAAGGGCGATTCCGTGGGCGAAGGCGGTACGGACAATGGCCGTGTGGCCGGGGAAGGCGGAATCCTGAGAACCACGGGCATCAAGATGCTGCCCCAGCTGGAGGAAAAGGTCAGGGACGCGGCGGTGCGCTGCTGCGTGGGAAGCTCCAACTACAAGACCAATTTCACGGTCAGCCGCGGGGAGAGCGTGGAGCGGGTGGTGGACACCGCCTATCTCATGTCTGAGGCCAATGAGCACTTCATTGAAGTGTTTTACGGCACCCTGTTTGCGGACCGGACCGACCGGGAATCTGGCGTGTGCGCCACCATCTATCAGGCGCAGCAGAACTATCCCAAGGCTGTGAAGAGCGATGCCTCCGGTGTCTATGTCATGCTGGTGCCGGAGCATGTGGAGGAGGTTGTGCTCCAGGGCGGCATGAGCCGCGAGCAGTGCTTTCAGCTGCATTTCCACGGTCCGGAGGAATCCCTCGCGGAAGTGGACAACCGCAGTCTTCTGTATCAGATGCCCGACCGGCCCTGGGTGGACGCGGAACTGTTCCGGGATGCGGGCGTGGCACCGGATATCTTCCTGGACCCGGACCTGTGCCGTCCGGAGGTGGAGGCGCGCCTGATCAGCCTGTGCGATGCGCACAGCCGCAGTTTCGGCATGCTGAACTTCGGCGATGCCCCGGATCCCAATTACACGCGTCAGGGCAGAGGCCGTGGAAAGCTGGTATGGACGAACAACGAGTATGACTTCCCGCATGCCTGCGCCCTGCTGTACATGCGCACCGGGGAGCGCCGGTTCCAGGACTACCTGATCGCCGCGGCCCGGCACTGGATGGATGTGGACGTGTGCCACTACAGCAAGGATCCGCTGCTGGTGGGTGGACAGTGGGAGCACTGCCGTTCCCATGTGCTGGACAGCACCATGGTCTGCTCCCATGAATGGGTGGAGGGCCTGCTGGACCTGTACCACTTCACCGGGGACGAGCGCGCACTGGAAACCGCGCTGGGTATCGGGGAGAATGTGCTGCGCCTTCTGGATACGCCGGCCTATCAGGTCAGCGGTGAGAGCAATGCCCGGGAAACCGGCTGGGCGCTGCGCAGCCTGACCGCGCTGTATGTGGAAACCGGGGATCCGAAGTGGGTGCAGAAGGCCGACTGGATTGTGGCACAGTTCCGGGACTGGATGGACACGTATGGAAGCTGGGTGGCTCCGTACACGGACAACACCCTGATTCATGTGGGCTTCATGATCGCCGTGGCCATGGGCAGTCTTGCCAGGTATTACCGGGTATTTCCCCGGGAGGATATCCGTCAGATGCTGCTTGCCGCCGCGGATGACCTGCTGGAAAGCTGCATGACCCGGACCGGGCTGTTCATCTATAAAGAACTGCCCAGCCTGAACCGGCTGGGCAACAATACCCTGCTCCTGGAGGCGTTCACCATCGCCTATGAGCTGAGCGGGGACCTGAAGTATCTGCGTGCGGGCCTGCCCACGTTCCGCGGGGAAATGGCGGGCCGGACCGGGATCATGGGCGAAAAGAAGGTCATGGAGGGCACTGTGATCCTGGAAAACGATCCGCCCAAGCACTTCGCCCAGTGCTTCATTCCGCTGTCGGTCTATTACAAGAAGGCGGCTGAGACGGGCGTGCTCGACGCCTGAGCGTTCTGGCGCGCACGGCTGCGGAACTCCCGGGGCGTCATGCCGGTGGCACTGCGGAAGCGGGTGGACAGATAATCCCCGCTGCAGTAGCCGCAGGCCAGGGCGATCTCGCTGACGCTCATGTCCGTGCCGGAAAGGAGTTCATAGACATGCCTGAGCCGGATCCGGCTCAGATACAGGGAAAACCCGACCCCGAGCTGCTGGCTGAACAGGCGCGACAGATGCGCCTGGGAGTAGCCGAGCTCGGAGGCGATGTCCGCGAGCCGAAGGTCTTCCGCATACCGCTGTTCCATGCGCACCAGCGTGTCCACAATGCAGGTGGAGAGACTGGAGGGAAAGTATACAACGCTTCCGCCCGCGCGCTCCTCGTGGATCAGCGTGAGCAGGCGCAGAAGAAGTCCCTGCAGCACTGTGTCCCGGTAAGGCGCATTGTCCGTGTATACCCGGAGCATGTCCTCGAAATAGGAGGCGATCCTGGCCCTGGCACTTTCCGGGAAATGATGGATTTTCCTCTCCATCATGTCCTCCAGAAAACCGGGAGCGGTGGTCCGGACCAGCGGCTCGACGGCCTGCTGCGTGAACTTGATCAGGTAGCTCTCGTACGGCGCACTGCTCAGGGAAATGGTGCGGTGATAGAGGTAGGGCGGCATGACGGTCACATCCCCGGCGTGCGCGTCATAGGTCTGCTGCGGCGTGATGGTCCGGCGGTCGCCCGAAACCAGGAAGCCCACGGAATAGTGGTCCACGGACATGGCCATGGTGGGCATCTCATAGTCCGCGGGCAGGCTGCGGCGGCTTACCTGGATCTGTACGCCTTCGGGAAGCTTGGACGGCATGCTGCATTCCTCCTTTTCCTGTGAGCATAGCATAATTCCCGGGAAGCGCAAGGTAAGCGCCGGACCGGAAGGAAAGAAACCATGAGTGTAAAGAAATCAGACCAGAAGATCGATATGACAAGGGGGTCCATCATGCGCAACGTGCTGCTGTTTGCGCTTCCCCTGGTGATGGGCAATATCCTTCAGCAGCTCTATACCACCGTGGACACGCTGGTCATCGGCAAGTTCTGCGGAACCACATCGCTGGCGGCCGTGGGCACAAGCGCGCAGCCGGTGGAGGCGCTTCTGTGCATTTTCCTGGGCATCGGCACCGGTGTTTCCATTCTTGTGTCCCAGTATATCGGGGCAGGCGACATACGCAAGACGCGGGAGGTATGCAATACCGCGGTGGTGTTTGTCTGGGTGTGCGGGATCCCGCTGGCCGTGCTCGGGTATTTCCTGGCGCCGCTGATCCTGCGGATCATGCAGGTGCCGGATGACACGGCTGACCACGCGGTCATGTATACCCGGATCGTGCTTGCCGGCTCCCTGGGGAATATCGGATATAATATGAATGCCGGCATACTCCGCGGGCTCGGAAACAGCAAGGCGTCCCTCTGGTTTCTGGCTGTTTCCTGCGCGGTGAACATTGTACTGGATGTACTGCTTGTGGCAGGCCTGGGCATGGACGTGTCCGGGGCAGCCCTGGCCACAGCCTTCTCCATGCTCGTGTCCTGGGTGGTCAGCATCTTCTATATCCGCCGGCATTTTCCGGAGCTCAGCTTTCCGGTCATCACCCGGGTGTTCTCCGGCGCGCAGATGAAGCGCATTGTGGCCATCGGCCTGCCCATCGGACTGAACAATTCCCTGTATTCCGTCGGGCATATCGCGCTTCAGACCCTGGTCAACGCGCAGGGCTCCGTGTTTATTGCCGGACAGTCCGTGGCCGGGCGGATCACGGGCCTGGCCAATATCGCCATTTCCGGCATGTGCTCGGCGGCCACTACATTTTCCGGCCAGAACTTCGGCGCCGGGGACTATGACCGGCTGCGCCAGGGGCATCTGCGGATTCCGCTGTATACCGGGGCGATCACCCTGATCATGGGCCTGATCTGGCTGATTCCGCGCGGACCGATTCTCCGGATATTCAGTCAGGATGAGATGGTGCTCATGTACGCCAACCGCTATGTGGTGATCATGCTTCTGTCCATATGGCTCTTCGGCGTGTTCAACAGCATGCTGTGCATTGTCAACGGCGTGGGCGAGGTACGGTACACCACAGTGGTGAACCTGCTCATGCTCTGGGCCGTGCGCATTCCCTGCGCGCATCTGATCAGCCATGTGATCGGCGGCACGTGGATCATGCTCTGCTTTCCGGTTTCCTTTGCCTTCGGAATGCTGTGCATGTTCGGATATTACATGTTTTCTCGGAAATGGAAGGAAATCATCCGGCGTCCGAACCGGGACCGGGACGGCGACGCAGACGGTGAGACAGGCATATAAAGGCGACGACAGAAAGGAGATGTACAAGGAATGGAAATCAGGAAACTCGGATTTGGAGCCATGCGGCTGCCGCTGCTTCAGGCGGACGACCCCAAAAGCATTGACCTGGAGCAGGTGAAGCGTATGGCGGACCTGTTCATGGAGCGCGGGTTTGTGTATGTGGACACGGCCTATCCCTACCATATGGGCTTTTCCGAGCGGGCGGTGAAGAGCGCCCTGGTGGAGCGCCATCCTCGGGACAGTTTTCTTTTGGCGGACAAAATGCCCATCTTCCGCATCAGCGGCCCCGAGGACGCACCGGCTCTCTTTGCAGAGCAGTTGGAGCGAACGGGCGCCGGCTACTTCGATTTCTATCTGCTGCACGCCATGGGTGCGGAGCGCATGAAGACCGTCCGGGAGAACAAGGTGTGGGAATATCTCCTGGAGGAGAAGGGGCGGGGGCGCATCCGCCGCCTGGGCTTCTCCTTCCACGATTCGCCGGAGGTGCTGGAC
>CACYNZ010000044.1 GCA_902775835.1 uncultured Eubacteriales bacterium
CCGCCCCAGGCCGTTCCGGTAAAGAACGCAGGCCTCATCCCGCATTCCAGAGCCATTTCACGCAGCTTCAGGATGTACGCTTCCCCATCCGAGCCCGCCGGAAGCCATTCATTGGAAATCCCCGTGGTAATCTCCCATCCGGCACCCGCATGCATGTATTCATTGTCCAGCTGCACGCCGATAATGGGGCCGCCGTTTTCATGGAATAGCCCCGTCATTTGCTCGCCGAGCTGCGCATACAGCCGGTGGACACAGGCCAGGAACTCCGGATCCAGGCTCCGCACTTCATAGGGTTTCCCATACATCCAGTCCGGAATGCCGCCGTTGCGCACCTCTCCGTGCGCAAACGGGCCGATGCGCAGGATCACATACATGCCGTGCTTTGCGCACAGCTGCACAAAGCGCCGCAGATCCCGGCGCCCGGTAAAATCAAAGCTGCCTTCCTCTTCCTCCACATGGTTCCAGAACACATAGGTGGACACAATATTCACGCCGCCCATGCGCATCTTGATGATTTCATCCTCCCAGCGCCTGGGATCCATCCGGCTGTAATGGATTTCGCCGGAAACCGGAAAAAACGGCATTCCGTCGCGTTCCATGAAATAGCTGTTGAAGGAAATGTGCTCCCCGGACGGGCCTGTGCCGGAAAAATCACTGCCCAGATCGTGAACTGGTGACGGCTGATACCCGATCAGACTGACTGTATCTCGCATGCTCAGCATTCCTTTCTTTCTCACGATTGCCTGTGATTGTATTATACCGGTTTTTCCATACCTGCGCATTTCGATTTTCTGTCAATCGTTTGAGAAAAATTGCGGTATTTTCATTTCCTGCCCTTTCCGGTTTTTCCAGGAATAAATCCGCCGGATTCAATGATCTGTTCCATATATGCCGCACGAACTGTTTTCCGGAATGTTGACTTTCATTGCGAAGAATTGCTCATATTCCGGCAACATGCTATACTCATGTCCACAGATGCGTCCACCGTCATGAAACCTGCAGAATCCCGCCCGACATTTCAGGAGGATGCCATGAAATCCATTGAGTCCGGTGTGTCCCCGTCATCCGATTATTACGTATACGCGCCGAGCAGAACCGCGCAGAGCATGTTCTTCTACCCGCTCCAGTGCGGCATGTTTGAGTACGCCCCAGGATATCACCTCGAGCGCAGTTCCTTTGACAGCTTTCTTCTGATGTATCTGCAGAAAGGGAGCATGACACTCGACTGCGGCGGAAAACGGCAGACCATACCCGAGAAATGCTTTGCGCTCATCGACTGCTACCTGCCGCACGGCTATTCCACCGCCTCCGGCTGCACATGCCTGTGGCTGCACTTCGACGGCGTACTGGCCCGGAAATACTGCGGACTGATCACATCCCGGCTCGGACAGGTGTTCAGCATGGGCGATGACCGCCCTGTACTGCGCATTCTGCAGGGCATCCTTGACGCCTTCCGGAACAGCAGGCAGGTCCGGGAGCCGCTTCTGTCGAGATACATCAACGACATGCTCACGGAATTCATGCTGCTTCAGCCGGAGAGAAAGCAGGCTGCCCTGGACGACAGCGCCGTGAACCGGGCCATAGGGCACATGAATGAGCACTTTGCGGAAAGCGTCACTGTACAGACGCTTGCCTCCACAGCCGGCCTGAGCCCCTGCCATTTCATCCGGGTATTCCGCCAGAAAACCGGTTATACACCGCATGAATACCTGGTAAACCTGCGCATGGCCTCCGCCCGCTATCTGCTGAAATACACAACCCTGTCCGTCAAGGAAATCTGCTTCAACACAGGATTTGCCAGTGAAAGCGTTTTCTGCAATGCGTTCAGGAAACAGCATCAGCTGAGCCCCCAGCAGTACCGTCTGAGTGGTGCGGAACATGCAGACAATGCGCGGCAGTATTTACCGGAAGATTCCGTATAGACGATATGCCCTTTCCCATATCTGACGCAGATGAAAAGGGACCGTCCCAAAACGTTTTGAGACATCCCTTTTTCTGTCCACGCTCAGAAGTGTTACACGGTCTGTTTTCCACAGTGCACCGCGATTATGACGGCTTCCTCCGCCGGAACCTGGATGCGGATCCGGTCCACGGCCGAGACCACCCATGCACGGGGTTCCGGCTCGGATGCGGTCAGGATTTCCGCCCATACCTCTCCTGTTCTCTGCCAGTCCGCCTGAATGCTGAAGCTTTCCGGATGCTCGCTGGCACATACGATCAGGAACCCGTCCTCCAGCTCAAAGCGCTTGACCAGCGCGTGTGCCGGCAGATCCTCGAGTCCCTGCGTGTCCCGGAACCTGCCGTGTCCGTAGCGAGACAGCCATTCCCGGCGCAGACGCACCAGCTGCTTCAGCCGCCGGAACTGTTCCGGATCTCCGCGCCAGTTGTTGTCATATTCCAGATCATAGCACCAGAAATACGCATCCATGACAAACGCCCTGTGCAGAAGCTGCGTCGAATGCCGGGCCACATGCTCCGGACGCATGGCCGAATGCCTGCGCGGATTCATCATGTCCACCAGCATCTGGTCCGGGAAGGTATACTTGTAGACTTCAGGCATTCTGGCTTCCCAGGGGCAGTGGAGCTCGGAAATCAGCTGTCCTCCCACGCTTGCGCCATAGATGTCATTGCAGCCCTCATACAGGATGGCCAGTTCTTCCTCCGGCACCTTTTCGCGTATCTCCTCCAACAGGTCTTCATATCCCTGGTTCCAGGCACAGGGATTTCCCGCATGCTCTGTGTGTCCCGGATGATAGCACTTGATGGAGGTGGCCATGGCGAACTGATCCAGATAAATACTGTCCGCCCCGATTTCATGCACCAGGTAATCCACCGTGTCCACCAGTCTTGCCCGCCAGCCCGGCTCAGATATGCACATGGACGCAAACTCAATCTCATCCGCGCCATACTTCTCGATCCAGAGCCTGCCGTTTTTCTGCATGATGGCGCTGCGCGCAATCAGGGCGTGTTCGTCCTCAAAGGCCGTATTGCAAAGGCGGGAATTGATATAGAAGCTCACATGTCCGCCCATGTCCCTGACCGTCCGGATGGCCGCCTTCAGCGCATCCGCCCCGCCGAGCAGATGGTTCGGCGTATAATGCGGGAATCCGTAGTCAAACCCGTCCTCATGCCAGCCGGCCAGCAGCAGATGACTGATGCCCATGTCCAGGGCCTGGCGCATCAGCTCAGGGATATCCCGGAACGTGTGCACAATACCGCCTTCCTGATACTGGAAGTCATAGTGCGCCATGAGTGCCGGGCTCTGGTTAAACCATTGGGGGCGCAGCGGCCGGATCCGGGCCTTCGGCAGAGTTTCAAACCATGCCCGGTATGCGTCCGCCGCCCAGTGCCAGTCACCTTCATGCAGGGCAAGAATGCACTGCCCGCTCTCCCACTCGCCCGCGCCAAGGGCTGGACGGTGGATCACAGCCAGGCCTGTGCCCGGATTCTCCTCGCCGAAGGATTCCATACGCAGGCCCTTCATGACATGGCTTTCGTTCCGGCAGGCCAGGTTCAGGCCTGGCGCACATACGCGCCGCGTTCGTCGCGTTCGCCCACGGCCTGACCGAGGTTATATGTATACAGATAGTTCTGCCATTTCCAGCGGATCAGCTTCGGGCTGGAAGCGAGCTGACGGGTGGGATTGTCCATCCGGCAGCCGGCAAAATGCGGATATACAAGCACGTTGTCCGCATAGCTTTCCCCGAGCCAGATACCGTCCAGGGCCGGGAATGCAATGTCACAGGCTTCATATCCGGTTTCATTGCACAGTTTCAGCTGCCATACGGACCGGCAGCTGTCCTTCTCAAGACAGATGTACACCCTGGCTGAGAGCGCCGCCGGCTCTTCCTGCACCATCACTCTGGGATAGTACAGCTCAGCCTCCGCTTCGCCATCACCCTGACGCAGGGTGATAACCGGTTTCAGGGACGCATCCTTCCGGAAATCCTTATGGCGCGGAAGCGTAAAGCGCACATCCCCGCCGGGCATGGACAGCATTCCGTCGAGAATCGGGCCCGCCTCCTGGATATGGTTCTTCAGGATATTGTCCCCTGTTTTTTCCCGCACAAACTCCAGCACTTCCCCGCTCTCCGCGTCCAGCGCAAGGGAGATCACGCCATTGGTGATATGCAGTCTGGACTGATACATGACCATTGCCTCCTTTCATTTCAGATGGGATACGATATGCCGCGCACATCTGCCCGGTCCCTTGTATACCGGCTCTTTTTCAGACATGTCGCGGTATCCTCCCAGTCCTTGCGTTCAAACAGTTCCGTAATCCCGAGTTCCGCCGCGTCCCGCAGAAAACTGTCCACGCGCCCGGCGTGTCCCGCGTCTTCCGGGTCTTCCCGGACCAGCACGGCATAGCGGACCGAGAGCATTTCCCGCTTCACCCGCTCACGCACCGTATCCTCCCCGGCCGCCTCCAGTGCCCTGCGAAGCAGTCCTGCCGCTTTTTCCAGAAGCGTGTCCGTGAGCCATGGCGCGTCCGACATGTCATAGATGCCCACGTGCGCATCGCCCGCGGCATGCCGCCAGAGTTCCACATACTCCAGCATGAACCGGGCTGCCTGCCTCCAGTAGCCCTGCGCAAATTCCCGGATCAGGCATTCCACATCCGCATCCGGGTTCCACAGAAGCTTGGCCAGCAGATAGATCTTCAGCGGACCCAGGGCCGAGGACCGGCCCAGGGAGAAGTTTCCCTGCTCGAACACGCCCTCCACCCGATAGTCCCGGAACAGTCGGAGGTTTTCCTGAAGCACATCAAGGTTCGGGAAAGGAAGCAAGTAATTGGCATAGTTGGTGGTGTAATCCCAGATGAACAGATGCCGGCAGATTCTGGACCAGCCTTCCAGATCCTGGAGATAGCTTTCCCCATTCGCCGGCGCCACAGCAAAGCCGGCGGCCGACCCGTACTGCACGTCGATCCCGCCATGCTCGCGCCGGCATGCGCGGATCGGATGCGAAAAGCAGCATTCAATGGAGCACAGCCGCACGATCACATTGTCGCGCGGACGGGTAAGCTTCGGCGGACGCCGGCAGTACAGATAGGCAAAGGTATGGATCCGAATCCCGGGATGCGTGCGCTCCACCTGCTCCGCCACCTGATTGACGAACCGGATCACGGTGCCGGCGTGGCTGCCCTCCGCCTCGTCCACTGCCCGGCAGGCAGGACACTGACAGGGATGATACCAGTCATTCATGGATACGGAAAAGATGTCGCATTCCGGATGCGCATCCGCCCAGGCCCGCACGCCTTCGGTGCACAGCCGCAGCACATCCGGGTTCGTCAGACACAGCTGGGTCTTTTCCCGCAGCCGGACCCCGTTTTCCTCGGAGAAATACTCCGGATGCGTGTCATACCAGCGGCTTACGGGGACCAGCGTATCAAAGGTATGACTGAAATTGTAAAACATCATTTTCCCGCCCTGCTCCGGACGGATCGTGGACCTGGCTGAGTTCAGGCGCAGGCGTACCGCAAAGCTCCCGTCCATGGCCTCACGCCAGAACAGCTCTCTGGCCCGAAACGCAGGCTTCTGAACCTCTTCCCCGGGTTTTATCTCGGCGGGAAGATCGGGAATCACGTCGCAGTCCACGGCGAGAAAGCGGTAGCCCATCTTTTCCATCAGCGCATGCGCGCCGTAGACGACGCCCGCACCGTCCCCGGCCTCTACCAGCACACCGGAGGCATCCGCACGTATGCGGAAAGCGCCGCCCGTCAGGTCCGAAGCGGACTCGCTCAGCCGGATCCGGATGCCCTCACTGCCCTGTATCTGCACTTCCTCCACGGAAGGGGAAGCGCACAGATACCGTTTCAGTTCCGAGGCCGCATACCTGACCGGTCCGGAAGCCTGCACCGAAAAACAGACTGAGTATTTCATGCCGTCCCTTTCTGCCCTTACAGGTCTCTTGACATCATGGCAAAGCGGCGCACCGGCCGGAAGCCTGCCCGCAGGTATATCTTCTGCGCGTGATTCTCCACGCCCGTGAACAGGGTGGAAAACGCCGCGCCCTCGGCAATGAACTCCTGCATCAGCAGGTGAAATAGCACCGTGGCAATGCCGCGTTTTTCAAACATGGGATCGGTGCATATGCCGCAGAACCATCCGCGGCCGCTCTCCTGAAGATCCACAGGGCCTGTGAATCCCACCAGATATCCGCCGCAGGTGGCGGCCAGCAGCGGGCGCGGGCCCGCGGGCACCTTGCCGCAGGGCAGGAACCGGATGTCCGTGTTGGGCCGGTTTTCCAGGTGGCAGGCTGTTTCAGAGGCAAGCACCGCTCGCCAGTAATTGCTGCCCACCCGGTCACAGAGCCGGTCAAAATCATAGCCCAGATGCGGATCATACCTTCCGGTCTCAATGCCCTGGCTGCGCAGGCTCTGCCGGCGCGCGTCCAGGTCAGGGCAGGGCACGTACTCCCTGAGGTTCAGGTACATGGCGACTTCCCGGTCCTGTTCATGGAACCCACGCGAAAGGAAGAACTCATATCCCCTGCCTTCTACGTCCACGCCCGGCGCATTATTGTGATCATGCCCCGGTGTTCCCGGTATATGCCAGTCCAGGTTTACCGGATTGTCATTGCACAGTGCAGCGGTTTTCTTTCCGCGCCTGCGGAATTCGGCAAGCATTGCCTCCAGCAGCGCTGAGCCGATCCCCCGGCAGCGCTCTGCCGGGTCCACAAACACAAACGTGATGTATCCCGGCGAATTCTCATTGGTTTCTCCCGGGAGATAGACCTTCTTGCACACACCGTGGATAAAGCCCGCTATATTCCCGTCCTTTTCATACACAAGGAAGCAGGCCGGATCATGGTTCGGGTCTCCCAGCACCTTCCGCTCCATATAGGCCTGATCGCTCTCAAAATACACGACCTCTCCGCTGCGCACGCACGCGTTCCATATCTCGAGCACACGCGGAAAATCCCGGGGTTCAAACGCTCGGATCATGCTTCCTGCGCCTCCTTCAGCACGGCCACGTCCACGCTCTCAGGCATGATATGCACCGTCTTTTCGTTTCCGTCCTCCGTGCGCACCTTCACGCACTGCTCCCTGGATGTCGGGTTCCACAGCGTTACGGCCAGCCCGCCATCCTGTGCCTTCCAGCCTCTCACATACACGTAGGGATTGTCTGACTCGAACCCGTCCCGGTCCACAAATCTGCCCTCCAGCAGATATCTGGCATACTGGTGATACAGCGCATTGAGTTCCTTCAGGTAGGCCGTGTACGCCGGTATATCCTTCAGGCTTCCGCAGCACCGGTAGATGGTCATGTCAAAGCGCAGGCCCAGCAGAAAACTGTATCCCGCATACGCGCGGTAATGCTCCTCGTCCTGTCCGCACTCGCGGTTTGTGGTCAGAAGCTCCGGGAACGTGTACCGATACATTTCGCTCAGGCGGCTGTCCTCTCCTGCACGGGCAAGATCCTCCGCGCCCTGGGTTGTCAGAAGCCGCGCATCAGGCCAGACGCACACACCGTGGGCCATGTCCATGCTCGCGCCAAAGATATCCACATTGTGTTCCATGAAAATGGCCCGGTCACTGCCGTAGCTTTTCACGTGCGCCCTGAGTCCCGCATAGTTGGCCGCCTTGTCTGCATAGGCCATGGACGGCCGGGCATGCGTATGCCCGTGCGCAAAACAGAAATACGCATAGTATCCGCCGATGTCATAGAGCACGCCGTCCGCACCCAGTTCCAGGCACTGACTGGCCGCCCACTTCATCTTCTCCTGCCATTTCGGGGCACCGGGGCAGGCGGCATACATGGGCATGGGCGGGTTCCCGATCTTCCGGTAGGTACCCTCCCCGCTGTAGGTCTCGGCAAACGGGATCGGCTCATCCCAGATGGACTGCATGAGCACATCCTTCCCGCCCTCCTCGCGGAAGAACCGGCTCTTCGGGTCCACCAGCAGGTAGCTCAGGAACATGACCACTCGCCCGCCCCTGCTGTGGACATACTCAATGCCTTCCTTCAGCTTTTCGACTCCGCCCGCGCCGGGATCCGGCACGTAATCCGGCCACATGCGGGCAAACCCGCCCTGCTCCCAGCCGAGCAGATACAGCGTATTGAACCCGGCCGCTTCCGTTTCATCCCAGAGTGCCGGGATATCCGCATAGGTCCAGTTGTATTCGCCGTGGTGCTGCCGCAATATTACCCGCAGCCAGCCCGTCATGTCACGGCACCAGTCGGGACGTTCCGGCGGCACATACCCGCTCTTTTTCTCCATGAACGCACGGTACATGCGGCTCCCCGCGTGCCAGTCGCCCGCGTGCGGGTATATGTCCATCCATGGGCTCTGATAGCTCCGGCCGGCACTCAGCATGGGATAATAAATGCATCCGAAGCGGAGCAGGTTTTTCCGGGTGTCGCGCTCAGCGTGCAGGCCATGGGTTTCATGGGCCGTGTCCTCCGAGCCGATGTACAGTCCCACCTCCTCCCTGTACCAGTCGAACCACTGCATGGAGGCCTGCCCGCTGGGATACAGCGCGTCCATGTCCGTATGATACTGGTCATGCCGCTCATACTTGCGGAACCCGGCATAGGTGGACAGATCATTGAATGCCGGACGGGGCACACGGATGCCCAGGTCCCGGGGCCAGGCAAGAAAGTCGTGTTCCGGATCCCCGTTCAGGGAACGCACGCCGGATACCGGCGTCAGCTGAATCTCCTGCACCACAATGCGCGCATCCCGGTTCTCCACACGCGCATTTATGCGCAGGCCGCGATTGGTCATCTGCAGACAGATTTCCAGGCCCACGTCCAGCTGTTCCCCGTCCGCACCGGTCAGGGAATCGTAGGTCAGGGTCAGCCGGTCCGCATCCGCGCGCACACAGGCGCTGCCAGGCGCCTGATGCTCCTGAAACACCGGTCTTTCCGCAAACTCCGTGCCCGGCACGGAATAGATCAGCTTCCAGATATGCCCGCACTCCTCCACCCGCTCGCTTCCGCCCGCGAATTTCAGGGATGCGTGCATTCCGTTTTCATCAAGCGCATAATCCATGGTTTTTCCGTTCAGACTGGTCATGTCACTCTCCCCTTTCGGTCTTTTCAAGAAAGCGCACAAACGTCCGCGCATAGAGATTTACCGGCCAGAGCTCAAGGGAGCGCAGGGCCTCCTGCTGCGCCTGTTCCCGGTTGCCCAGCACTGCCTGGGCGAGCGCGCGCTGCCAGGCGCAGGCCGCACTGCGCAGCCGCTCCGGCTGCTCCATATAGGAAATAAAGAATGGCGTGGTTCTGTAGTATCCGGCGTCCCGGCGGCCTTCCGCCTGATCCTGGTCTCTCAGGATCCGGGCGATCAGATTCAGTGCCTCAGGCCGCCTGCCAAGCAGTATCCGTGCCGCGGCCTGCCAGGTCCGCATTTCCGGAAGATGCATGAATGTAAACGAATCCGTGGGCGCTCCTGCGACTTTTTCCAGGATTTCCCGCGCCTCGCTGTCCCTGCCGAGCTTTTCCAGGCACCAGGCCTCAAAGACCTGGGCGGGCATGACCAGCACATCATTCCACAGCCCGGCGCCAAGGTGCTCCGGCAGTTCCTGAGCCGTCCGGAACCAGGCACAGCCCTCCTCCAGCCGGTCTTCCAGGCATTTCTCCAGGCCCTGTCCCATGCACGCATGAATATACTGCTCGGCCACGGCATGCTCACCGCCTTCACAGGGAACGAAGTCATGCTTCTCCAGTTCCGCGTACGCATCCGCATACCGGCCGGCCAGGTTCAGCGCCATGCATGTTTCCAGGATCAGGTCTTCCCGCAGATTATCCTGACCGGCCAGGGTTTCGGCCACTTTTTCCGGGTCCTGGCCTGTGGACAGCATGACATGCGCCCATTCGTACAGCAGCTGCTGATCTTCCGGATGCGCGTGCACCGCCCAGCTGAGAAGCGTCTGTGCATCCCCGCGCCGGTTCAGGTGCGAATACAGGGCCACGGCAAGATTGCGGCGGGGCATTACATCATCCGGTGCGCCTTCCGCGGCGCGCCGGAAAAGATCCGCCGCCTCATTCCAGTGCCCGCGGTCATACAGGAGACAGCCGAGCAGATCGAGCGCCTGCACATCATCCGGCCGCGCGCGCAGCGCCGCCTCCAGCGCTCTCTTTTCCAGACGCCGCCGGGGATAGGCAGGACCCACAGGCCAGGTGCCCGCTTTTTTCCAGGCTGTGCACCTGTCCTGCAGATATCCGCGCACATACTCGGTCATCATGGTGCGCTCTCTGTCCGGCAGATGATCCAGGACTTCCAGGGCAAGCGCGCCAAAGCCTGCCTCCGTCAGTTCCTCCGCCGTATCGAGTACGGACTGGGCCGGACTGCTGCGCAGGCTGTCATAGAACGCGGGCTCTGCCCCGCTTCTGAGCAGGCGCGCCGGCACATGGAGCGGGTCCATGCCGAGCAGGCCTTCCAGCGCCTGTCCGGCTTCCTGTCCGCGTCCCATCTGTTTCAGGGCAAGCACCCGGAGAAACTGCGCCGTATCATTGCCGGCCTGCACTTCCAGAGCCTGGCGCGCATGCTCCTCCATATCCGTCCAGTGCCCGAACCGTCCGTCCAGCATGGCCGCCCGGGTCAGGGCCGCCCCCCGCGTATCCCCTGCCCAGGCGGACTGCATATACCATTCCCAGGCTTCTGTGAACCTGCCCGTTTCTTCCAGAATGCGCGCCATCAGATACTGGATCTCACCGCTCTCCGGATGGAAATTGCGCATGGTCACTCGCTTCCAGGCTCTCCCGCAGTATTCCAGAGCCTTTTCCGGACGCATATGCGCCAGCTCAAAGCGGGCCATGGCCGTGAGCGCCGGCACATACTCCGGTTCGCGCCTGAGCGCTTCCAGATAATAGGCGTCCGGAGAAATGCCCGGATCCCTGTACTGCTCCACATGCACACCGCACAGGTATGCTTCCTCGGCGTCCTTCAGCATATCCAGCGTCGGATTGTCCGGAAGCGTATCCGGCAGCTCCGCTTCCCGTACCTGCGCTTCCCGCTTCCAGCAGAGAATCTCCCGTCCCTGCGCATCCCGGACACGGATGCTGTCCGGTTCATGGTCCAGCTCAACCTCCAGAATGTTCTCCGGGCAGACCGTACAGGTGACTTCCGCATCATCCGTCTGTATATGGATATTCTCCATGGCCTTAGTGGCCTGCAGATACAGTTTCCCGTCATGCACGCTGACGGCACAGTCACGCTCCGCGCACAGAGGAACACCCATGGCGCCTACGGGATACCAGGTCTGGCTGAAGGCCCGGGATTCATAGGGCTGAAGCCAGGCAAAGTCCGGCTGATTCAGGGAATAGGAGGAGGCCATCAGCTCCGCATAGGCCCCGTCCGTATCCGTCAGTGCCTTCTCCCAGCTCCGTGACAGCTGGCTGTAGGCCCATGTGAACATTTTCTTGCCTACGCTAACGGTATGGTCCGCCACATGTATCACGCCGCACTTTCTGCGCTCATCATAGCCGCCGAAAAAGTTGTAGCGCGTGGCCGCACAGAAGAAGGAGGTGGGACGCCGGGTATTCCCGTGCCGGGACAGATCTCTTTCCTGACCGAAATCCATGCCGTTGTACATGCCGCTGGCCAATGGATAGGTGGTCACGCTTTTCCTGTAATGGAACTGTACAGAGTGTACATCAGATGGAAACACAAGCCGGTAATCCTCATGCACCGGCACAGCCGCATTCTCCCACCACAGGAAGGAGTGGCGCTCCGGGGTGCGGTTAAAGAGCCGGACCCGCGTCTCAAATCTCGCCTCGCCGGGAGCCAGGGAAATACCCACCATGCCCTTCATCCGGTCCAGCGGCTCATGCTCGCTCATCCATACCGTCGCACTTCCGTCTTCCGACCGCTCCACCGCCACGTCCACCGGCATAAAGGTGCTTGGGCGGTGATGGCACGGCCAGTTGAACTCGCAGCCGCCGGAAATCCAGTTGCCCAGCATGCCGATCAGTGCCGGCTTGATGACATGCTGCTTATAGAAGAAATCATAGCCCGTGCGCTTGTCCAGAGCGGAATAGATCCGACCTCCGTACTCCGGCATCAATTGTATTCTCAGATAGGCATTTTCCAGGGTAACTACACGCACCGGGCGCATGATATGCTCCGAGCGATCCACGCGCGTCACCACCCGGTTCGGGTAGGGATTTCCGCTGGAACGCTGATGCACCCGGTTTTCTGCAAACATGGGGTATGCTTCAGGCGGCGCAAATGCATAGGAGGGAAAATTCAGAATTTCATCAGCGACAGTCACAACGTTCATCCGTGTCACCTCATTCTTTTTTCGTCAGCCGGGCAGAGTATCCTTGTATTAAGGAAAGTATAGCATGCCGCACAGACCCGGAACAGACCAAAAACTCCGGATTTTTTCCCGTTTTTTCTGTGTCCGCGCTGCCTGACTTGCCTGCAGGGAAGCAAAAGATTACAATAGCATAAGTGCTGAAAACAAAGAGGTGACCCTATTGCTCATCCCCGTGCTCACGGAACCGAATTTCCGCTCCTATCTGTGGGCCAGACAGACCCTGGACGGCATCATGCAGGAGGCCTCCCGCCGCAAATACAAGGTTCAGACCATTGATGCCCGCGCCTACGAGACCGTGGACTATGACGCGCTTTTCACGTCTTCCCGGCGCATGCTCATTGTCATCGGCACCTCCGTATCCTGGATGCCCAGAGCCCTCGCCTTTTTCTCCCAGCACGGCATTGAATCCGTGTTCATATCGTTTGATCCTTCCGAAACCACCCTGCCCATCGGCATGGTGCGGATGGACTATGTCGGAGCCATGCATCACCTGGTCACCTATCTTGAGTCCTGCGGACGCGACCGCATCGCGCTATACGGGTACAACCCCAACTCCTCCGCGGACAATATCAAGATGCGCTATTTCCAGAACTACTGCCGCTCCCGCGCCAGGTCCTGGGAGGAGAGCATTTTCTATAATTACGCTTCCCTGAACGGATGCTACCGTTCCTTTTCCGGCGCTGTCTCCCGCTTCAATGCCGTGATCTGCGCCAATGACATTGCCGCCGTTTCCCTGCTTTCCCTGCTCCGCAGAGACGGCATTTCCGTTCCGGACGATCTTTACGTGGCCACCTTCGGATCCTCGCGCATTGCCGAGCGCATCTCGCCCTCGCTGACCACCATCACCCTGGATCACTCGGAGCTCGGTCGCCAGGCTGTCATCCTCTATTCCTTCCTCAGCCGGCAGACTGTCACCTCCAGCGTTTCCATGCGTGTCCGCTCGCGCCTGATCGTGCGCGCGTCCACCGGAAATCATCCGGACTGCCTGGAGGACTGGTCCGCGCCGCCGGAAACCGACGCCTTTGTGAGTCAGGTGAACTTCTATGCGGACAGGGAAGCCTCCATGCTCCTGCGCGGAGAATCCCTGATCAGCGCGTGCGATGACACGGATCTTCAGCTTCTTCACGGACTGCTCCATCGCCAGTCCATGGAAAGCATGCGGCAGACCCTTTTCCTTACAGCCAGTGCACTTCAGTACCGCAAAAAGCGGCTCATGGACGCCGCCGAGTGCGCATCATCCACAGAATTTCTTCAGTTTCTGCGCTGGCTCCAGGAAAAAGACCTGCTCAGCTGACGCTTTTCCCCGGAGCTGTCACAAATTTCTTCGGAGAGTTTCCTGAAAACTTTGCATGCATGCCCCTGTGTCCGTGCACAGGGGCTGATTTGTCCGTATTTGTCGGTATTCTGCCGGTTTTGCCCGGCATTTTTGTTTTTTCTGGGAGATATTGGATAATGATTGCACATTTTCCAGGGGTATGCTATAATTTCCACGAATGATAACACCAATCTCATAGACAGCGGGCTTTCAGGGGCACCTGAGAGTTTTGCTGCACCAGCGGACGTTCCGAAAGGGGGCCGGGATATTGTCCACTCCCCATATTCAAAAGCTGAATTTCTTCACTTCCGAAACGAAGCGGAAGCGCGTTTTGAGCAATATATGGAGAAACCGGTACATCTATATGATGGTGATTCCGGTGCTCGTGTACATGGCTCTGTTCAAGTATCTGCCCATGTACTATCTGCGGGCGGCCTTTTATGATTTCAAGCTGCTCAAAGGTTTCGAGGGTTCCAAGTATGTGGGCACCAAATGGTTCGAGCGTCTCCTGTCCAGTCCGGAGCTGTGGCAGTACATCCGCAACACGCTCTCCCTGAACCTGCTCAGTCTTGCCATCTGTTTCCCTGCACCGCTGATCTTCGCGCTCCTGCTCAACGAAGTGCGCAATGTGCCCTACAAGAAAGTGGTGCAGACCATCTCCTACATGCCGCACTTTGTGTCCACCGTGGTTCTGGTGAGCATGATCAACAACATTCTCTCGCCGTCCCTGGGCACCCTGGCCAAGATCTACAAGCTCTTCGGGCTCACGCCGGTGAACTTCCTGTCGATCCCGGACTATTTCTACGGCATCAACATCGTGTCCGGCGTCTGGCAGACCATGGGCTGGAACGCCATTATCTATATCTCCGCCATCTCCGGCATTGACATGAACCTGTATGAGGCTGCCAAGATTGACGGCGCCGGCCGCTGGAAGCAGACGCTGCACGTAACCATTCCAGGCATTCTCAACACCTTCATCCTGCTTCTCATCATGCAGATCGGTCAGATGCTCAACTGCGTGTTTGACAAGATTTACCTGCTGCAGAACACCCTGAACCTGCAGGTTTCGGAGATGCTGCCCACCTACGTCTACAAGGTCGGCATGGAAAGCCACAAGTACGGTCTGGCTACGGCAGGCGGTCTGTTCAATTCCGTGCTCTCCGTGATCCTGGTCATCATTGCCAATACCGTGAGCAAGAAGTTCTCCGAAACTTCGCTGTTCTGAGAGGAGCGTGAAAGCATGTCGCAGGCTGATGCCCGTTCCATGAAAAAGCAGAAAAAGCAGCATGATTTCATCAAGCGCTCCCGCGGTGAGAAGATCTTCAATGTCTGCAATTTAGTGCTGATGGCCATCCTGCTCATTTTCCTGCTCTACCCGGTGCTGAACGTGCTGGCCATTTCCCTGTCCAACGAAACACAGGTCATGGCCGCCAACGTCACCTTCTATCCCATCGGCTACAATCCCCAGGCCTATAAGACCATTTTTGCCGACAACGAACTGTGGCGCTCCATCTTCAACACGGCTTTCGTCGCCTTCGGCGGATGCGTCTTCTCCCTGGTGGCGCTGTGCATCGCCGCCTATCCCCTGGCCTTCGGACAGTTTTACGGGAAAAAGATCTACTCCATCATCATCATGTTCACCATGTGGTTCCAGGGCGGCATTGTCCCGCTTTTCCTGGCCATCCAGAACCTCGGACTGTACGACACGCTCTGGGCCCTGATTCTCAACGGCCTGATCAGCGCCTACAACGTGGTCATCATCCGCAGTTATTTCGATTCCATCCCCATCTCGGTGGTGGAAAGCGCCCGGATTGACGGCGCCAACGACTTCACCATCCTGTTCCGTCTGATCATTCCGCTGTCCAAGCCCGTGCTGGCCACGGTGGCGCTGTGGGTGATCGTCGGTCACTGGAACGACTACATGAATCCCCTGATCCTGATCTCCTCCACCAGCAAGCAGACCCTGCAGCTCAAGCTGAAGAGCCTGGTGCTTGCGGCGGAAAGCTCCACCAGCAACCTGTCCACGCTGAGCCAGACCACGGACCACAAGGGCGTAGCCGCCCTGTCCACCCAGGTCAAGAACGCCGTTCTGGTGGTCTCCATGGTCCCGATGATCGTCATCTATCCGTTCATCCAGCGGTTCTTCGTGTCCGGCGTCATGCTGGGATCGGTCAAGGGCTGACAAAGGCATTCCCGGTCTGCTGTGGCGGACCGAGAACATATTGTTTCCCATTTCTCTGTTACCTTTTACGAAGGAGGCAAATGACATGAAGAAGATCCTGTCCCTCGTCCTGGCACTGTGCATGCTGATGATCTCATCCGCAGCTCTGGCCACATCCGTAGACCCTGTTGGCGGCCTGGAGCCCAACTGGTGGGTCGACGCAGATCTCCAGCCGTCCGAAAGCTTTTATGTTGACGGCGGCCTGAACGTCAGCATGGTCGGCATCCATTACAACCAGTATCCGACTACCTTTGACGGCGGTTACTATCTCCCCTCCGTTGAGAAGAAAACCGGTGTCCATTTCGACATCGACTGGCGTACCTCCGACGGCTATGCCACCGTGGTATCCACGATCCTGGCCGGCGGCACGGATAACCTGCCTGACGTCATTCAGCCCGGTGCATTCGGCATTGCCGCCCTGGCCGCTGAAGGCGCCATCATCCCGCTGGATGAATATCTGGACCTGATCCCCAATGTGGTCGCAGCCGTGGGTGACCGGCTTTCCAGCTGGGCTTCCGCTGACGGACACATTTATGCCATCCCCACCATCGTGAACGTTCCCGGTTCCCAGTCCATGACCTTCCGCAAGGACTGGGCACTCAAGCTCAAGGAGCAGGGCGTCATCGACTTCGATACCCCTTCCACCTGGGAGCAGTGGAAAGCCTTCTGGTACGGCGTCCGCGACAATGATGTGAACGGCAACGGCGACGCCAACGACGAGATCCCGCTGGTTCTGGAAATGGGCGAGAGCGGCGAGCGTGCCCTGCATGCCCTGCTCAACGCGTTCGGCATCAAGGCTTCCAACGACGCACAGTTCTGCGTGCTGGATGACGGCACCTACACCATGGTGTACGAGCATCCGAACTACAGCAAGTTCCTGACCGAAGCCCAGAAACTGTATGCGGACGGCATCATCGATCCCGAGTTCGCCACCCGCAAGCAGGCTGATATGTACAACACCATGTCCGCCAACATCTGCGCTTCCTGCTTCACCTGGGCTCAGATGTCCCAGACCCACACCGAAGAGCTCTGGACCATGGGCATCGAAGACGCACTGTTCGAGTGCGTGGCTCCCATCACCGGACCTGACGGCGAGTGCTGGCTGCAGGAGCGCCAGGCTGTCACTCCTCTGAACTGCATCACCGTGGCTGCCAAGAACCGCGGCAAGGTGGAAGACCTCATGAAGTTCTACAACTGGCAGTTCTCCGAGGAAGGCATCAATCTGTACAACTACGGCATTGAAGGCCTGACCTACACCCTCGTGGATGGCCAGCCCACCATGAACACCGCCATCGTCAAGAACGGCTTCACCGATTACCGCACCATCGGTATGGAATTCGAGCCCTTCGGCGGCATGTGGCAGACCAGCGCCTTCATGCAGTGCCTGTTTGCAGGCGAATCCCTGGAAACCCTGAATGCGGCCTATCAGTCCTTCTGGAACGGCCTCAACGATGAGGGCGTCAACAAGGGACACTACTATGCAATGCCTCCGACCCTAGAGACCGACGCTTATAACGAGTATCGCGGTGAGCTGATCATCGGTTCCTCCGGCGTATGCGCTCTGCGCGATCAGTGCGTGGCCGGCCAGGTGAGCGTGGATGAGTTCTTCCAGAAGTATGAACAGCTCAAGTCCCGCGGACTGGAAGAGGTCATTGAGGAAGGCGCCGAGGCCTATGCTCAGATCATGGGCGGCGATTAACAAATTCATAGACCCTGTATAAACCGGGGGCTGCCCTTTCGGGCAGCCCTCTCTTATCCGAAGAATCCCTGAAAAACCTGCCCTCTGACAGGCCGGGCGCCGGATGCATGCCCCGCCGACACGAACCAACACAGAAAGAAGGCCACTGCAATGCTGAATTATGACCGCAGACCCTCCATGGGACTGCTTCTGATCTCCCCGGAACGTTTTGCCGCCATCGGCGAAGGTACTGCGCGCGGTTCCTACAGGGAACGCAAGGAAAATGAAGCAGCCTGGATGCTGAAGGACATGTCTGCGCACTTTGACGTCTCCTTCCCCGGTATCGTGTGGACGCGGAATGATGTCCAGAAAGCCATCGACCTGTTCACGGCGGACAAGGTGGATTTCGTGCTTGCCATTTATCTGTCCTGGGCCGAAGACTTTGCGTGGATCCGTTTCCTGCGGGACATGCCGGAATGCCCCGTCCTCTTCTGCCACCGCATGCGGGATTCCATCCAGCTCAAGGATACCCACGATGACGATGAGTTTGCCGAGTACCTGTGCTGCGGCGGACTGGTGGGGTCCCTGGAGGCCAGCGGTTCCATCCAGCGCTTCCAGCGCCCGATGCTGGAAACCTTCGTGGGCACCTGGCAGGAGATTCTTGCGCGCACGCAGACCTTCGGAAAGGCCGCAAAAGCGCGTTCCCTCTTCCGTCAGGCCACCTTCGGCCTGCTGGCCTGCATGAACGAAGTCATGTGGAGCACCTATGTCAATGTCTATGACCTGTTTGCGCAGATCGGTCCGGAAATGCGCTTCCTTTCCGTGGCGGAGCTGGAAGACGAAGTCAACCGCGTCTCCGATGCCGACGCTCGCGCTGTCATGAACCGCATCGCATCACAGTATGAAGTCCTGCCCAATGTGGACATGGAGAAGTTCCTGGCATCCGTACGCGCCTCCATGGCCATGGAGCGGCTCAGCGAAAAGTATGACCTGGACCTGCTTGTGCT